>JAJYDP010000645.1 GCA_021777365.1 Chloroflexota bacterium
CGGTAGAGGTCGAAGATGGCCGCCTCCGACACGACCTGCGGCCTGCCCGTCAGGTAGGTCGAGACGAGCAGTCGGTCGTTGGCGACCGACACCGGCCCGCAGTCGCTGTAGCGGTCGTTGCCGCCGAGGATCCACGACGGCACCCTCGCGAAGTGATCGGCCGACGGCGGCGCGGTGGGGATCGCCCGCAGGTACGTCCCGAGTCGCAGCCTCGGGCGGTCGGGAATGGGCGGTCGCCGCCCCAGCTTGCGCTCAGCCACGTCCCACCTCCCTGAGCGCGCCGCGCTCAGTCACGACAGCACCGTCTCCCGCTCGATGTACTCGCCGTGTGCGAGTTCGGCGTGCTCCTTCAGTTGGCGAATGGCCTCGCGCAGCGAACTGGCGTGGATCTCGATGTCGCCGCAGTGCGGGCACCGCATCGTGTATCGGCGCGTCACAGCCGCACGCCCTGACCGTTCCGTCACGACGACTGCACCTGCCACTCGGGATGCTTGCCCGCCGCGTCGTCGTGGACCTGCTGCCAGTTGCGCAGGAACGCCTGCACGATGCCCGCGTCCGAGCGCACGCTGAAGGTGTTGTCCTGCGACTCGGCGCTGGCGGAGAAGTTGAACGAGCCGAAGCCGACCACGCTCGCGTCGATCACGACGTACTTGGAGTGGTCGATGGCCCCGCGGCTGCTGGTCCCCACCAGCAGCGCGATCCCGGCGTCGACCAGCCGCTGGAGCTGCGGGCGCTCGGCCCTGCCCTCGGCCTGCGTGTGGTCGGCCACGACGTTGACGGTGACGCCGCGCTGGTGCGCCGCGATCAGCGCGTCCATCAGCGGGCCGTAGGTGAAGCCGTAGATGTCGATGTGGATCGTGCGCAGCGCGCTGTTGACGAGCCCCACCAGCGCGGTCGGCACGTCGTCGTAGGGCGCGAAGTAGGTGACGTCGGTGATGGTCACCGGCACGGCTCGGCCCTCCGCTCGACGACCGTCCCGGTCGGGGTGAGGAACGTCAGCTTCCCCCGGTAGGCCCGGTGGAAGTGACAGACCGGGTGGCCGCCGCGAAGCTCGCTGGCGGGCAGACCGCAGCGGCGCAGGCTCCCCACCCGGCCGATGCGGACGTCGCAGGTCACGACCAGCCCCGCCGCCACTGCCACAGCCAGTGCGCCTGCGGCAGGCTGATCAAGATGAACACGAGCATGGCCGCGTCAAGCAGGTCCCCGCTCGGCATCCGCAGCCGCAGCAGCCGCGAGGCCGCGAGGGCCGCCACGGCGCTCGCCGCCACGGTCAGCAGTGCCCCCGCCAGCAGCCGCGACCGCAGCGCCTCGTTGACCCGGTCGAGCTGCCAGAGCCGCCACTGGAGGTAGGTGGCCCGGAGGTCGATCAGCCACAGGACGATGAGCAGGGCCGATGCCACGTCGAGTGGCTGGATCGTCAGTGATGCGCCTCCTTCTGCACCTGCCCGGCCCGCCGGTACGACTCCAGCACCCGCTCCGTCCGCCTGCTGGTGGCGAGGGCGTGGACCGTCGCCGAGCGCGCCGCCACGACCGTCTCCTCCGACGCGATGCGCGCCGCGATGGCCTTCCGCCGCAGCGCCTCTGAGGCGTCGCGGTCGTGCCGCAGCGCCGAGGTCAGCCGCCCGAGGGGGACCAGCCCGGCCGCCAGCCGCGCCAGATCCCCCCACCTGCTACCGTCCACCGCCCGGCCCTCCGCCGTGCAGGTCGTCGCTGATCCCGTCCAGCGTCCGCTCGAACACGCGGTCGCGCTCCTGACTGACCGCCGCCAGCTTGTCGACCACGCTGGTCAGCCGCACCACCGCGTCGGTGTTGCGCTCGACCTGCGTGTCCGCCGTCTGCCGCATCCGCACCTGATCATCGTAGAGCGACCGCACCAGCACGTCCCCGCGGAGGAACGCCCCGAGGATGCCGGTCATGGCGGCGATGAACAGCACCGCCCACGGGTCGAGCCCGTTCGGCAGCGGCAGAGTCAGTGACGATCCTCGGGGGACTTGAAGGCCGCCGGCACCCGGAAGTAGTCCGGCAGCCTCCCGCCCGCCGGATAGATCCCGGCCAGCGTGCCCGGAGCGGGAGACTCGGGACGCGTCTCGACGACCTCTCCGCCCAGCTCGGTGAGCACGTCGACGGCCTTCGTCTCGTGCCACTCACGCGGCGGCGTAGGACCGTCGGAGACGACCGTGATGCTCGTACCCGATGGGTACCACTCCAGCACGGTATCCCGCCGTCCTTCGCCGTTCTCGCCGGTCTCCGCCAGCGCGACGCGGACCTGCGCGAGCTGCGCGTCCGAGAGGGGCGCCTTCGCCACCGCGTCGAGGATGCGGCGGGTGAGCCGGTCGTCGCGCTTGCGCTGCGCCAGCTCCATCGCGTGCCGCACCCGGCGGGCGACGCGCTTGTCGTTGCGGTGGCCCTTGCTCACGGCTGCTCCCCCGGGGCGACGCCCTCGACGACCTTCGGGAGCGCCCTGCGCGCGGCCTTGAGGTCGCCCTTCCTGCCGCCGACCGTGGCCAGCAGGTTCGCGGCGGCCTGCATCGGCGTGATCCCGGCCGCTCCCGCCGCGGCGGCGAGCTGCGCGAGCACGATGTTGCGCTCGTCGCCGTGGGGATCGCTGGGGCAGCCGCAGCCGCAGCTCAGACACACCGGTCCGGTACCTCCTCCGCGACGATCAGGTGGCGACGCCGCGCCGCCCCCATCTTGAACTGCGTCAGCTCCAGCGCGTCCTGCTGCGCCTGCCGGGGGCCGTCGCCCTCGCGCTGCCAGTGGACCCGCAGGTCGACCCGGCGCTGGAACCCGGCCCCGCACTCGATGCACACGTACCGCGGCGGGGTCACCACCCGAGCAGCCCCGCGGTGTTGGTCGCCGCGCCGACGATCCCCGCCGTCGCCACCATCAGCAGCCCGACCCTGCCCCAGCCGCGCTCGGCCGCGGGGCGGCGGAGGTACAGCCAGAGCAGCCCCAGCGCGAACAGCGTCACGGTGCCCTTCACCAGCAGTAGTCCCAGCGGGCCGTCCTGCGCGTAGGCCGCGGCCATCAGCGGGTTGCCCTCGTGCCCGGCAGCGGCGTAGCGGAAGGCGAGCAGGGCCGTGGCGAGGTCGAGCCCCTGCCCGGCCGCTGCCAGCCAGACGTCGCGCCACAGCCCCGCGAAGGCGCGCGTCCTCACGACAGGTACGGCTGGATCAGCGCCAGCCCGACCAGCGCGAGGACGAACACCGCCAGCACCACGGCCAGCAGCACCGCCAACGGCGCGTCCTCGGGCTGGTAGGGGCGCGCGTCCCGCCGCCTCACCGCAGCTCTCCGCGCAGCGCCCGATCCACCCAGCCGCCCGCCGGGACGCCCTTCTTCCACAGGGCCCGCCGCATCTGCGCCCGCGCGCTCGCCGTGGTGGCCGCCCCCGGGGTGACTCGCTGCCGCTCCTCGATCCTGCGGGTCAGCGGTCTCCGCGGGTCCCTCTGCTCCTCCATCTCCGATCTCCCTTGCTGCGTTTCCCGAACGAGGAGACTCTATATCGCTGGCCGCGAGTCTGTCAATGGGTATCGCTCACAGCCAGTCGTCCCGGTGGCCGTACCAGATCAGGACGGCGAGGAACAGCA
>JAJYDP010000646.1 GCA_021777365.1 Chloroflexota bacterium
GACGCGCAATCTGCGCGACTACCTGCGGCTCTTCAACGCGCTCCGGAGCGGCGACGCCTCGCTCGTGCCGACCGGCGAGACGGTGTAGCCCGCCCGGTCTCTCGCGGCGGCGCCGTCCCTCCCTGGTCCGTGGCGGCCACGCCGCCTGGGCCGTGCGCCGGGATGGGTGGGTCAGCCCTTGATCACGGCGAGCGGCCGCATGCGCGCCACGAGCCGGATCAGCCCGGCGCCGGCGGCCACCTCCACCACGGCTGCGACGTCCTTGTAGGCGAGCGTCGCCTCCTCGGCGAGCAGGTCGGGCCGCTGCGCCCGGACCACGATCCCCGCGCGTGCCAGCTCCGCTCCCACGTCCACGCCCCGCAGCTCGCGAACGGCCGCGTGCCGTGAGAGGTCGCGGCCCGCGCCGTGGCAGGTCGACCCGAACGACTGCTCCATCGCCCCCGGGGCGCCGACGGCCACGTACGAGTACCGCCCCATGTCGCCGGGGATCAGCACCGGCTGCCCCACCCCGCGGTAGCGCGGCGGCACCTCGGGGTGGCCGGGCGGGAAGGCGCGGGTGGCGCCCTTGCGATGGACGCAGACCTGGACCTCGTGGCTCCCGACCGTGTGCCGCTCCATCCTGGCGACGTTGTGGCTGACGTCGTAAACGAGCTCCATAGCCTCCCCGACGTCCCGCCCGAATACGCGCCCGAACGCCTCCCTCACGTCGTGCGAGATGGCCTGGCGGTTGGCCCACGCGAAGTTCGCCGCCGCGGCCATCGCCGCGAGATACGCTTCGGCCTCAGGCGTCCCCAGCGGCGCGCAGGCGAGCTGCCGGTCCGGCAGGTCGATGCCGTAGCGGACGGCGGCGCGGTCCATCGCGGCCAGGTGGTCGGTGCAGACCTGGTGCCCCAGGCCGCGCGACCCGCAGTGGATGAGCACCACGACCTGGTCCACGGCCAGGCCGAGGGCGCGCGCCGCGTCCGGGTCCAGCACGCGGTCGACCGCCTGCACCTCCAGGAAGTGGTTGCCGGACCCCAGCGTGCCCAGCTGGTCGCCGCCGCGCTGCCGGGCGCGCTCCGACACGCGTGCCGGGTCCGCCCCGGCGAACGTCCCGCGCTCCTCGGTCAGCTCCAGGTCCTCGGGGGACCCGAGCCCGTGCCGCACGGCCCAGGCGGCGCCCTCCGCCAGCACCCCGTCCAGCTCTCGCGAGCCGAGGCGGCGGCCGCTCCGCGCGCCGACGCCGGTCGGGACGCTGCGGAACAGCTCGTCCGCCAGGCGCGCCGCGACTCGTGTCACGTCCCGGCGCTCCAGCCCGCTGCGGAGCAGGCGGACGCCGCAGTTGATGTCGAACCCGATGCCGCCAGGGCTGATCACGCCCCCGTCGGCGAGCGTCGCGGCGACCCCGCCCACCGGGAAGCCGTAGCCCCAGTGCACGTCGGGCATCGCGAGCGACGCGCCCACGATGCCGGGGAGCGCCGCCACGTTGGCCACCTGGTCGAGTGCCGGGTCGTCGCGGAGGCGCGCCATGAGCCGGTCATCGGCGAACACGAGCCCGTCGACGCGCATGCCCCGTCGCGCGTCTCGGAGGATCCGCCAGCGCCACGCGTCCACCCGCTCGACCGCCACCGGAGTGTCCGCCATGTGCGTCCGCACCGGCGGTCGCGCATGCATCCCGTCGTTCCCGGCCCGGATCCCGCCGTCGCCCTGCGGCATCCCCCGCGCCGGCTCGGCCGGACCGGGTCCCGTCCGCCGCGCCGGCCGTCCACCCTGCCGCCGCGGTCCACCGCGTCGAGCGCTCACAGGTCCGCGTAGGCCGTGAGCGTGAAGCCCTCCGGCCCCTCCTCCACCGCGAGCCGGTGGAACGTGACGGCCTTGACGTGTCGCCGCGCCCGCACGCCGCGCTGGCCCCAGGGCGCAAGCATCGCGCGGCCCTCCACGGTCCAGCCGTCCCCGGCGGGCCCGAGCCGGGCGACCGCCGCCCCGACGAGCGCCTCTCCCGCGGATTCGGCGAGCCCGATCAGCTCGTTGAGCCAGGCGAAGGCGAGGCCCTCGAGGTCGCCGGCAGTGATGGGCCCAGCGATGACGGGTGCGCCCTCGACGCCGGCGGTGTCGGTGCCCAGCTCGGCGAGCGCCAGCGCCGCCTCCTCGAAGAGCCCGGAAAGCGTGGGGGCGCGGGCGACCAGGCCGGCGTCGGCCGTGTGGGGCAGGTACCCGTGGGACTGCCCTCGATGGACCGTCACTCCCGTCTCCCCGGCGCGGCCATCGCCGGCCGTGCCACAGGCGACCGGTACCGCTCCATCGGGTCGGGCCCTCCGGCGCCGGTCGCATCCGCCGGTTCGGGCCTCCAGTCCGGCGCGCCGCGGAACGCTACTCGAGCGAGATACTCTCCCGGCGCGGCAGCGCCTCCTCGGGCTCCTTCTCGAGGTGCTCGATCCAGTGATCCAGGAAGGCCCGGGCCGCGAGGAGCTGCTCCTTCCGCGCCGCGCGCATGTGCGTGCGCACCTCGGGCGGAAACACCTCTCGCCAGAGTCCCACGAGCCCCCTGGGCGCTCGCTCGCTCCGCGCTTCCACGGCCGCCAGCCGCTGCTCCAGCTCCACCAGCTGCGCTTCGAGATCGGTCATCGCTTCGACGCTCCTGCCTTACTGCGCGGTTTCGCCGCGAACCTGACCTTGAGGACGTGATCGTCGAACCCGGCGCCCGCCGTGGGCAGCTCCACCAGGACGCGCGGCAGGATGAGGTTGCGCCGCCACCACCCCACCTGCACCACCAGTTCGTCGCCGCTCCGGTGCAGCCGCACCTCCTCCCTGGAGGTGAAGGGCAGCTCGAGCGCGAGCACGAACGCGCCGTCCTCTCGATGCACGCTGTAGGGCCGGCCGCGATAGTAGAAGGTCGTCGGGTCCTCGTCCCCGAACACCGCGGCCCCCAGCTGCTGCAGCATCGGGATCCCGACCACCTCGTGCTCGAAGAACGGCGCCCGGCGGATCGGGATCGGCTCGAAGTCCGCCTGCACCTCGGGCCAGTAGCGGGCCTGTGCCTGGCGCCATTCCTCGAAGTACGGCCCCGCGTCGTCGGGCACCACCCGGTTGCAGATCACGAGGTCCGTGGGATAGCCATAGAGGTGGAAGTAGGTGAACGCCCGCTGCGCCTCCTTGATCACCATCTTCTCGAGGTTGAGCACGAGCCGGATCGAGGTGAGCGCCGGGTCCGCGAGCAGGTCGTGCATGTGCTCCAGCCGGCCGAAGAGCTCCTCGCCGGCCGTGTACACCGCGTCGCCCGGCATGGGCATCCCGATCACCCGGCCCACGATGGGGTTCGTGACCTGCGCGATCCTGCGCCCCAGCGGGTAGATCTTCTCGATCCACCACTTGCCCGCCTCGGGCAGCGAGAGGAGCCGCAGCGTCTCGCCGGTGGGGGCGGCGTCCACCACGATCAAGTCGTACGTGCCCTTGTCGTGGTGCTCGGCGATCCAGAGCAGGCTCGCCAGCTCGTCCATGCCGGGGAGCACGCTCATCTCCTCGGACATCACCTCGTCCAGGCCGCGCCACTGGAAGACGCTCGCGACGTAGGACTGGATGGTGCCCCAGTA
>JAJYDP010000647.1:0-2390 GCA_021777365.1 Chloroflexota bacterium
CATCGCCTGCACGATGAAGTCGTACCCGGGCCGATCCGCGTACGGGCCGTCGGGGCCGAACCCGCTGATCGCGAGGTGCACCAATCCCGGGTTGAGCCGCTCCAGCTCCGCGTCCGGGAAGCCGAGCCGGGCCAGGCCGCCGACGCGGTAGTTCTCGACCAGCACGTCGGAGGTCGCGAGCAGGCGTCGAAGGACCTCGCGGCCCGCCTCGGCCTTGAGGTCGAGCCGGATCCCGCGCTTGTTCCGATTGACGGCCAGGTAGTAGGCGGCCTCGCCGGGGTACCCGGATTGCGCTCGTGGATCATCCGGCGGGTAGGCAGTGCCCGGCTCCGGCGCGCCCGCCCACGGCGGACCCCAGCGTCGCGTGCCGTCACCCTCGGGCGGCTCGACCTTGATCACGTCGGCCCCGAGGTCGGCGAGGAGCATGGTGCAGTAGGGCCCGGCCAGGACGGTCGAGAGATCGCAGACGCGGATTCCGGCAAGGGGACCGCGTGGCACGGGATGGCCGGGAAGGACCGGGGGGTCGGGGGGCGTCCCGATCGCATGGCTCCGGGCCTGGTCGCTCCGGGCCGGGTCGCTCCGGGCCTGGTCGCTCCGGGTCTGGTCGCTCTCGTTTGCGTCTCTCACGGGTGCCCCCATCGGCGGGTGAGCGTTCGACCGAGGCGAACGGACCGCACCTCCGCATCGTACCGGCCGGCGCGAGGCTCGGGATTCCGAGGAGACGGGATCGCCAAGGGGCCGCCGGCCATCCACCGCCACTCCGCCCCGGACGCGAGCGCGCCCAACGCGCAGTGGTGGCCAGGCGCATCCATGATGGTAGCGGGAACGTTCGCCTCCACCGTGTTCCGGGACTGAACTGGGCCTGTGTCGCGATCACCGGTATGGCGAAGACGGCGCACGCCACATCCTGGAGGGCCCCGGCTCGTCCAGACGAACGACTTCTACGGCACCGCATGGGACTTGGTTCTCGGCTGTGCTGCCGCGTCAGTGACGAGGCGCGACCTCGCGCTCTTCGTCCAGCGCCTGGCGCCATCCAGCGCCTGGCTCCAGCGTCCGGCTTCATCCAGCGCCTGGCTCCAGCGTTGGGCTCTTCTCGACGATCAGTGAACAGCACGAGGCTCGCTGCGCTGTCGCCGGCGTCACAAGACCGCATCGACGGCCGATCGTCGACGTCGACCGACCGTGAGCCCGCGGGCCCGAGCCAAACCGCCGGCGGTCCCGTGGGTCCCCGCGCCGCCGGCCTCCAGTCCCGGCCGCTTGTTCACTGATCGTGGAACTGTGCACCGTGGCGAGCAGGACCGCCTGCGTGGCGAGCAGGACCGGCACGGGACTGGCACGGGACGGACGGCCGAGGCTCCTGCGAAGGCGTGGGCCGTGGGAGGCGTTCGCGGATACCATGCGCGCCATGACCGCACGCCTGACCCTGATGACCGTCCACGCCCATCCCGACGACGAGACCATCACGACCGGCGGGATCATGGCGAAGTACGCCGCCGAAGGCATGCGGGTCGTCTGCGTGACGTCCACGTACGGCGAGAACGGCGAGATCGTCGTCCCCGAGCTGGACACCGCCGAGAACCACGCGCGCCTCGGCGAGATCCGCCAGGTCGAGCTCGAGCGCGCCCTCTCACACCTCGGGTCGCTCGAGCTTCGGTGGCTCGGCTACCGGGACTCGGGCATGATGGGCACCCCCGAGAATGACGACCCGCGCGCGTTCTGGCAGGCCGACATGGACGAGGCGATCGGCCGGCTGGTGCGCGTGGTCCGGCAGGAACGGCCGCACGTGATGGTCGGCTACAACGACTTCGGCGGGTACGGGCATCCCGACCACATCCGCGCCGCACTGATCGCCAAGGGGGCCTTCGCGCGGGCAGGCGACCCGGCCTGGTACCCGGACCAGCTGGAGGGGTCGGCGGCGGTCGAACCCTGGCAGCCCCTGAAGTTCTACGAGAGTGTGCTCGACATCGAGGGGCGCGAGGAGATGAGCCGGCTCCTGGAGGAGCGGGGGATCACGCCGTGGTGGTCCGCCAGGCCCGACGAGACCGAGGAGCAGCGGCGGGAGCGCGAGGACTGGGTGGGCCAGATGGCCGCCGCGGTGGGCCCGAAGACCACCCGGGTCGACGTGACGGACTTCCTGGCGGCGAAGCACGCGGCCCTCTCCGAGCACGTGACGCAGATCGCCCGGGACAACCCGTTCCTGGCGCTGGGACCCGAGGACTGGAAACGGATCGCCCCCGCCGAGGAGTTCACGCTGCGCGAGTCGAGGGTCGCTCCCGTGCGGATGCCCGAGGACGACCTGTTCGCCGGACTGCGCGAGACGTAGCCACCGCCGCTGCGCCGGCTCCCAGCCGACGGTGGGCCCGGCGAAGGAGGCGACTCAGACGCCCCAG
>JAJYDP010000647.1:2400-3566 GCA_021777365.1 Chloroflexota bacterium
GCGACGATGCCGACCGAGGTCCGGGTGGCTGTCAGCCGAGTGCGTCGGGACCCGCGCCGTGGCGCGGATGGACGGCACTCAGCCCCGCGCGGATGGACGGCACTCAGCCCCGACGGCACTCAGCCCCGCGCCGTGGCGCGGATGGACGGCGCTCAGCCGGCGTGCTGCAGCAGGTAGACGACCGCGACGAACAGCGCGCAGGCGGCCAGGAACCCGACGCTGATCCCCGCCACCAGCAGCCACAGCCCGCGCCGCGACTCGAGGCGCACCGGCGCCTCCTCCCCGAACACGAACTCCGAGAGGTCCAGGTCCTGCCACGACTCCAGGTCGTGCAGCAGCGCGCCGGCGTCCTCGTACCGCTCGTCCGGGTCCTTGCGCAGGCACTTCCGGACGATCGCCTCGAGGGGCGGCGGGATCGCCGGGTCGATGTCGCGCAGCGACGGCACTGGCGCGTTGACGTGCTGGCTCATCACCGCCAGCGGGTTGTCGCCCTCCCAGGGCACGCGACCGGCGAGCATCTCGAACAGCATCACCCCGAGCGCATACACGTCGGTGCGCGCGTCGCCCCGCTTGCCCTGGACCTGCTCCGGCGCCATGTAGTCCGGCGTCCCGATCGTCGACGTGAGCCAGCGCCACGTCAACCGGCGGGCGCCGGTCATCAGCGCGATCCCGAAGTCGGTGACGACCACCCGGCCCTCCGGCGTCACCAGCACGTTCTCCGGCTTCAGGTCGCGATGGTAGATGCCCTGGGCGTGCGCCGACGCCATCGCGCGCGCGAGCTGTTCCACCTCGTCCACGGCCTCCGCGATGGGCAGCCGCCCCAGTCGCCGCAGGCGCGCACGGAGGGTCTCACCCTCCACGTACTCCATCACCAGGTACGGGCGGGTCCGGTCCTCGCCCAGGTCGTACGACCGCTGGATGCCCGGGTGGTCGAGCCGCTTGACGATCTCGAGTTCGCGCCGGAACCGGTCGAACGCGGAGACGTCCCCCAGCAGCGCCTCGTGGGGGCACTTCAGCACCACGCGGCGGCCGTTCTCGTCGGTCGCCAGGTACACGTCGCTGAACGCGCCGTGGCCGATCGTCTCCACGATCCTGAAGCGGTCGAGCGCCTCGCCGGGCTTCAGCTCGGCGGCGGTCATGCGACCTTCCCGGCGCGGGGCGTCGCG
>JAJYDP010000020.1 GCA_021777365.1 Chloroflexota bacterium
CCGCTGCACTCCGCGACGTCCCCCTGCTGGCACTGCCCGATCGCCAGCCAGTACCGCGCCAGCGCGGCCTGCCCCTGACGTCCGAGCGTCGTGAAGATCTGTGCTGCCTCCTCGGCAGCCGAGGCGGCCTCGGCGCCACGCTCGAGCCCTACCTGGGCCTCCGCGAGTCCGAGGAGCAGTTCCGCGCGCTGCGCGGCCACCCCGGCGTCCGCGAGCAATGCCGCGTACGCGTCGGCGGCCTCCTGCCAGCGATGGGCGGCCAGGGCGAGATCCGCCTCGAGCCTGGCCCAGGCGGCCGGCCCGTCCCCCAGGAAACGCTCGGCCGGCAGCCCCAGCCGGCCCGAGAAGAAGGTCAGGGCCGCCATGGACGGCCGCGAGAGCCCGTTCTCCAGCGCGCTCACGTATGCCTTGGTGTACCTGGGCGATGCCAGTTGCTGCTGTGTCAGGCCCGCGGCGAGGCGGGCGGCCCGCAGACGAGTTCCGATCTGCCGGGCAAGTTCAGTCTGATCGACGATGACGCGACGGCGAGGACGTGTTCCAGTCACAGGTGCAGTGTATCCGCCATTACAGATTCATAACAGAGTCATGCCAAAGTCCAGCCTCGTTGACCAGGCACCGACCCGACCCATAGACTCACGTCATGCGCCGAGCCCGCGTCCCCGAGCAACATCGGCCCCGGTGCGCCTGTCGAGGCGCCGGCGCGAGCTGAACCTCGTCTCCCGAGGTGCGCGCCGGCGATCGACATCCAGGCCGATGCACCCGAGGTTCCCCGTGACGACCTTCCAGCCGGCGTCGCCGGCGTCTCCAGCCACCACGCTCCCACAGGCTACCAGCGATCCATCCGCACTGGATTCCGCCGCCCCTGACCCGGGCGCCGCCGGGCCGACAGCACCCGACCGGCCGGTTCAGGACGGCGTGACGATCGTCGTCTTCTCAGGCGACTTCGATCGCGTCCAGGCGGCCTTCAACATCGCCGTGGGTGCCGCATCGAGCGGCATGCCGGTCACCATGTTCTTCACCTTCTGGGGCCTGGACGTCATCACCCGCCACGACGCGACCCGGGTCGGCCGGGACCCGCTCCGGACCGCCTTCCGCTGGCTCAAGCCGGGCGGTGCCAGGCGCTTGCCGATGACCCGCTTCAACTTCCTGGGCGTCGGTCCGGTGCTCATGCGGCGGCTGATGGGCCAGTTCCACATGCCTGCCGTCGACGAGATGGTCGATCTCGCCCACTCGCTCGGCGTCCGGCTCGTCGCCTGCACCATCACGATGGGTGTGATGGGCCTCACGGAGGCCGATCTGCTCCCGATCGTCGATTCGTACGCGGGCGTCGCGACCTACCTGGCGGACGCGCAGCAGCGCAACGTCAACCTGTTCATCTGAAAGGCACGATCCATGAGCGACCAGCGTCCCACTCCCGCCCTGCCGCGCGCCGACGTCGTGGTGGACGCATCGGGGTTCCTCTGCCCGATGCCGATCGTGAAGCTCGCCCAGGCCGTCAAGTCGGTGACCGTCGGCCAGGTCGTGGAGGTGGTGGCCACCGATCCCGGGATCCTGGCGGACGCCCCGGCGTGGGCGCAGATGACCCATCAGGACATCATCGGCGCGTGGTCCGAGGGTGACCGCCACCACTTCTGGTTCCGCAAGCTCCACGACTGACGACGACCGCATCCGATGCCCGCGCGATGCCCTGACGGATGGCACTGGTCTCGCGGGTGGGCTCTCGCTAGCGTGCGAAGACACGGGAGCCGCGGCCGGGGGGCGTAACGCATTGCTCCTCCCCATCGTTCCAACGGTTGCCCGTACTGCGAACGGGGCACCGCGGTGGCCCTTCCGGGCCGCCCTCGGAGCCAAGGAGGTTTCGCATGCATCACTCGGGGCGCGGCATCCGCGTCACTCTGACGGCGGCCGCGCTGACGGCACTCGTTGCGGTTGCGGCCGTGCCGTCTGTTTTCGCCATCGGCACGCTTGCCCCAGTCTCGAATCTCGCTGGGACCGCCGTCGGGGTCTCGGTTCCGGCGGTAGCCGGTCCGGTCGTGACGTTCAATGTGGTCACGAAGATCCCGGCACCAGCGTCTCCTCAAGTCAACGCGGTGGATATCGCGTTCCCGTCCGGCACCGTGCTTCCCACGTCTGGGTGGACGTTCAATGGGTTGTCGGCCACGGCGTACGTGAGCGGCAGTAATGTCCAGGTTCAGTGGCCATATGCGTTCGATGCCATCCCCGTCTACATCGGCGTTGCCGCGGGCTCGATCACCAATCCGCCTGTTGACGGTCCAGTCACGATCAGCACGTGGTACAACGCGACGGGTGGGACCATCGGGAGCGGGACCGAATACGACGCGGGCTCGGTTGACATGGGTCTCGTGGCTGCAACGTGTCCCACCGGGACGATCTATGGTGCCGGCGGATACCTGTCTGCCTGCCCGGCGACTCTGCCGGCTGACGGCACCTCTCGCTCGACGGTCACCGTGAACACCGCCAACCTGGGGACTCTGACCGGCACGTTGGTGCTGACCACGTCTGTCAACTCGGGCACCTTCGTCGGCCCGGTGACGGTCACGTCCGGAGCCGGCGCATGGAACCCCACCCCGTCGGTCACCTCCACGATCGTGACCGGCACCAAGCCCACTGGCACCGGCACATCCACGCTCAGCCTGCAGGCGCCGACCACGAACGGGTCATCTGTGCTCCAGCTGTACTTCACGCCCACCGGCGGAAGCCAGCAGCAGCTGGACACGCTGACGATCACGTACCGAACGCCCGCCACCGGCCAGGGCCCGTTCGGCCGTGAGCACGAGCGTGGGGCGCGCAAGGTCGCCTTCTACGCGACGACTGGCCTGACCACTTGCGCGGCGGCGCCGATCATGCCCACGAGCGGAGCCGCCAGGTTCGGCTTCGCGGTCGTCAATTCGACCGGCAATGGCAGGCTTAACATCGAGGTCTCGCTCAAGGGCGTTGCGCCCGGCACATACAACGTGTACGTCGATCAGGCGGGCACGTGCGGCTCCACGGCGTTCACGCTCCGCACCAACTCGCGTGGCAACGGCAACCGTCACATCAGTGTTCCGTCGACCGGCGCCGGACAGGTGTGGCTGACCGCTGTCCAGACAGCTGGCGGCTCGAACGTGTTCGTCACCACCGCCGGAACGGTGGTCGTCAAGGGCCACGCCCCGAAGGACCACGGCAACGGCAAGGACAATCCGGGCCGGGGACGCGGCCACGACTGACCGATCCCCGACTGCCTGAGCGCCCGACCAGCGGCAGACCGCCGCAGTTCGGGCGAGGCCCGGAGGCCGCGCGGCCGACCCGGGCAGCACACCGACAGACTGGAGGAGCCGCCCTCACGGGCGGCTCCTCCACGTTCGTGCGGTTCGAGTCGCGAGCCTGAGGCGCCCCGCGGTTCGAGTCGCCCCGCGGCCCGAGGCGCCCCGCGGTCCGAGGCGCCCCTCGGCCCCCGCGGACCCTCGGCCGATCCGGGTCAGGACGGTCGAGGCTGTGCACCCTCCACGTCGAGGAACGGCATGACCGCCGCTTCCTCCTGCTCGAGGTGTGCGCTGACCAGCGCATGCAGCTCGTACAGGTGGGCGCGCACCTCCACCATCTCATGACGGCTGGGGTGCTCCTGCAGCGCCTGCCAGTCCGCCTCCAGCCGCTCGACCGCCTGCCGGAGCTGCTCGTGCTGAAATCGCAGAATCCGGGTGCTCCACGGCGTGCCGGTCAGGCGGTCCACCTCGGCGAAGCAGACGTCGTCCTCCCATTCGAGGTGGGGCCGCAGTGTCCGCCGCACCGCGTCCAGGAGGCCGCGGAGCGCGGCCACGAGATCCCCGGCGGCCATGTTCCCCGACATCTCGGCCGTCCCTTCGAGCCGCTCGACCAGGTGCTCGATCCCACGGTGCTCGTGGATCAGCATCCTCCGCTCGATCGATGCGCCGGCGCACTGCGGGACAGGGGCCCCCGGATCGTTCGCCTGGTGTCCTGGTTCGGTCGCCATGGTCAGCCCTCGTGTGCCAGTACGTGGATCGGCGGCAGCCCGAGGACCTGGCGCGCCTTCTCCTCGTCATCCACCGTCACGGCAACCTCGCAGATGCCCGCGCGCCGCCCGGCCACGAGGATCCCCGTGATGTTGACGCCCGCGGCCGCGAGTCGCTCGGAGAGGTCCGCCAGGCTGCCCGGCACGTCGGGGATCTCCACGTGCAGGGCATCGCCGACGACGAACGGGACGCCCATGCCGTGGAGCACGTCGCGCGTGGCTTCGTCGTCGTCCGTGGTCACCATCACGCACAGCTGGCCGCCGGCCGAGCTGCCCGAGATGTGCTCGATGTTGAGGCCGCGTGCCGCGAGCGCGCGCGCAAGGTGACCGAGCTCGCCGGGGCGGTTCTGGAGCTGGATGTAGAACGGCTGGCCCATGCTCGTCGCTCCCTTACTCGCCGGTCCGCGGCGGCCGTGCCCGGGGAACGGCTCGCAGCCCCCGCCGCCACCCCCGAGTGCACCGTGATCGGCTCTGGGGGCGCCGGCAAGGACCAAACTGCCCCAGACGGCAGGGACCGACCGTGCCAGCCGGCCCGATTCGGTCGGTTCCGGCGACTGCCCATGCGAGCGGTCCGTCGGGGGCGTCACGCCTCATCCAAACGCCGGCACCAGCCCCATCTCCCGCGGAGCCGCACGGCACAGTCGGCGGGTCGCATCGTCGGCGGATCTGCAGGACCTGGGCACGGCCCTGCCAGTGCACGCGGCCCTGTCGGCGCCCGGACGTCCCGACGACCCTCTCGATGGGCAAACGTCGGGGGGCCGGGCTGCGCTGCCGCCCGGGTCGTGCGTTTGGGCAATCGCACGGGAGTTGCAGATGAGCCGTTCCCCCACTTCAGCCGTTGACGCGTACGACGATGTCGCGCCGATCAAGCGCTTCCCCTGGCTGACGCAGCGGCACCTGGTCTTCTTCGTCATCGGCTGGCTGGTGCTCTTCTCGCTGGGCAGCGTCCTCGTCTCGAACCCCTTCGCGAGCGAGCCGTCCGCCTCTGCCGACATCAACTACTGGCACGTGATGTACCTGCACGGCCTCCTGGTCGGGATGGTCGGCCTGCTGGCGCTGCTGACCTGCGGTGTCCTGCAGCTGCGCTCCATGCACACCCGCATGTGGATCGTGGGCGGCGTGCTGTTCATGACCGTGCTGACCGCGGTGGGCGGCATCTTCGACCGGCAGATCCCCGGCGCCGAGATCCCGATGTGGGTGCAGATCTTCGGGTTCTTCGCGCTCGACGAGATCTGCATCGTGCTGCTCCTCGGGATGCTCAGCGAGTGGCGCAGCGGCGCACCGAACGCCCGGACGCTGCCGTACGTGTCGGCGTTCCTGGCGGCCGGGTCCATGTTCGTGGCGGCCGTGATGGGCCACCTCGCCGGGTGGATCCTGGAGTTCGGCAACTTCCCCTCGATCATCGGGTCGTACGCCGCCGCGGTCGGCGACAAGGTGGACGACTTCGAGGCCAACCTCGTCGGCTCGCACTCGCACGACATGGTGGTCGCGGTGATGGCCCTTTCGGTCTCCATCGCCGCCGTGCAGTTCGGATACCACCAGCTCGGCGGGCGGGCGCGCGCCGTGGCCCGCCTCGGGCTCGGGATGGTCGGGTTCGGGGTGATCGCAATGACCGTGATGTACGTGGTCATGGCCTTCACCAGCTGGGGCCCGCCCAATCTCTTCACCTCGGCCGGCGGCGCCAATGGGATCGCCGGCGACGACATCGTGACCGGCGTCTTCGTGATGCTGGGCGGTCTCCTCGCCCTCGGCGCGGTGGTCCTGGGCGACCCGCGCGTGCGGGGCATGGCCGGCGGTCCGCTGCGCCTCGCCACGCTCTGGTCGTGGGTCCTGCTCTTTGCGACGGTGGTCATCGCGGGCTACTCGATCGAGCTCGACGAGGTCTACTTCGGGGCCGGCGACCCGAAGGCCGCAGGGGCCGCCAACGATGCGGTCTTCACCTGGCTGCACCAGGACCTCGGGCTCTTCCTGATGCCCGCGATGGTGCTGGTGATGCTGGCCGTGGCGCGCTTCGTGCTCCCGCGGTACCAGGGCGCCATCGCCTGGGCGACGATCGCCGGGACCACGGTCACCTTCCTCGGCGGGATGATCTTCGTCTTCGTCAACCCCGCCCTGCACGGGCCTGGCTACGACATCTCCGCCATCGGGCTGCTGGTGGTGGGGCTCTCGCTCCTTGCCACCATGTGGTACGGGGCCTTCCACGAGGCGGGTGGCCTGCCGGCGCTCGGCTCCGCGCAGCAGCAGCGCACAGCCGGTGGAGGCGCCGGCCGGCGCTGACCGTGCACCGCGTCGGGAGCAGCACCGGCCGGCCCTGACGCGGCCCTCCGAGACCCGGTCGCAAGCGTCGATCGCCGCGGGTACCTTAACGGGCCCGCGGCGATCGGTTCACGTACGGAGGCAGCCGATCGGCCACCGCCGATCGCACAGCCGGCCCGGTCGATCGGCAGCCGCCGCCCGGCGCGGGGTGCTGCCGGCGGGGCGCTGCCGGCGGGGTGCTGCCGGCGGGATGTTGCCGGCGGGGTGGTGCCGGCGGCTGCTGTTCAGCCCGCCTCGGCGACGGTTCCCGCCTCCGCCGTCACCTCGTCGAGCGCCGGCGTCGCCTGGAGAGCGTCCACCAGCACGTCCCGTGCCCGGAGCCAGCCTTCGTGCAGCTCGCACAGAGGCTCGCCCGAGATGAGCCCGCACTTCTTCCCCTCGTGCAGGACGCACGCGTCCGGGACGGTGGGGCCCTCGATCGCCTCGATCACCCCGAGGAGTGACGGGGGCACGGCGGGCCGCGCGTACAGGTAGCCGCCCGACGGGCCCGAGCCGGAGTAGACCCAGCCGGCGCGCACGAACGCCGACATCGCCTGGCCGATGAACCCCGGCGTGGTGGCCACGGCCTCGGCCAGGGCGCTCGCGGTCCAGACCCTCTGTTCCCGTGCCAGCAGTTTCAGTGCCTTGAGACCGAGATCGGTCCGCCGGCTGATGGCAAGTCTCACGGCCGGAATGTCCCCCAGGATGAGCCTCGCGGCAAAGTCCCGAATGGCCCCTTTGCTCGGTGGCGCGATGGCGCGGTCGTCAGCGGAGCATCTCCTCCAGCTCGATCCCGCCGTCGCGGGCCGCGGCCACGTCCCGGCGGGTAGCGAACTTGAATCCCGAGAAGATGCTGGACATCAGGCCGTTCTTCTCGACGTGGTCCACCAGGAGCGCCGAGTAGACGTGGTGGATCATGAAGGCGAGGATCATCCACATCACCACGTGGTGGATGACCCGGACCATCTGGACGCCCAGCCCGTTGGCGATCCACCCGAAGAGCGTCACCACCACCGGGTTCCCGTGCTGCGCCTCCAGTGCGAACCCGGTGAGCGTCTGCACCAGGAAGAGGAAGAACACCACCATGTAGGTCGCCGCGGCCAGCGCGTTGTGGCCCAGGATCCCCGGCAGCTCGCGGCGGATGAACAGGTACCAGCCGGTCTGGGAGCGGAATTCGTTGAGGTGCTTTCGGTTGGTGGGGATGAACGCCCGCCACTGGGCGAAGCGGTTCCCCCGGAATAGCCAGTACGTCCGCACGATGCCGGAGCAGACGAAGACATACGCGGTCAGCATGTGGACGAACCTGATGATCCCCATCGTGGCGCCCGTCTCCGGGATCAGGAACGGGTCCGCGATGTAGCCGCCGGTGAAGCTCAGGATGATCACGCAGGCAACCGTCACCCAGTGCGTGATCCTGACCGGAACCTCCCAGACATAGACCCGGACGCGCTGCCAGGGATGCGCCGAGAGGAGCAGCTCGTGTTCGGGCGTGACGGCGTCGAACGGGTGCACGTCCGGCGATGCCGCGGGCGCGACGGATGCGGCGCCGGTGCCGGGAACGGCCGAAGTCTCCATGGTGTCCCTCCTACACCACGTCGATGAGGGTGGACGTGCCGCTCGCGGGATCGTGGACGTGGACCGCGCAGGCCAGGCACGGGTCGAACGAATGGACGGTGCGAAGGATCTCGACCGGCCGCGTCGGGTCGACCAGCGGCGTCCCGACGAGCGCCTGCTCCCAGGCGCCCCGGTTTCCCTGCCCGTCCCTCGGAGACCCGTTCCAGGTGCTGGGCACCACGAGCTGGTAGTTGGTGATGGCCTCGTTGTCGATCACCACCCAGTGGCCCAGCGAGCCACGCGGCGCCTCCTCCATCCCGTAGCCCTCGGCGTGCTTCGGCCAGCTGCTCGGGTTCCAGAGTGCGACGTCGGCGATCGCGAGGTCGCCGGACTTGATGTTGTTCTCCAGGTCGGTCAGCCAGTTGCCCAGCTGGGCGACGATCACGCTGGTCTCGACCGCCCGGGCCGCCACGCGGCCCAGCGTGCTGAAGAGCGCGGTGGCGGGCACGTTGAGCGTGGTCAGGACGTTGTCCACGGCCTGTTTCACGTCGGGGTGGCCGGACGCGTACGCCACCAGCATGCGGGCCAGCGGTCCGACCTCCATGGGCTGGTTCTCGTAGCGGGGGGCCTTGAGCCAGCTGTACTTGTCCGAGCCCTCCAGCGATTCGTAGGGCGGCTGAGGGCCGGTGTACTTCGGGTTGGTCTCGCCCTTCCAGGGATGGAGCGGGGTCGCGTCGCCTTCCGTGTACGTGTACCAGGAGTGGGCCACGTTCTCGGCCACGCTCGCCTGGTCCACCCCCAGGACCTTCGAGAGGTCACGGCCCATGATCCGGCCGCGTGGCAGATAGGAGGTGCGCGGATCGTTGGGATCGCCCTGCGGGAACTCCCCGTAGGACATGTAGTTGCCGATCCCCTGGCCGTAGCCTGCCCAGTCCTTGTAGAACCCGGCCACCGCCAGCACGTCCGGGATGTAGACCTGGTCCACGAACGTCTTCGCCTGGGCGATCAGCTCGGCGATCTCGGATGAGCGGCGCACGGTGAACGCCGTCGGCGAGTTCAGGTCGACCGCCAGCGCCATCCCGCCCACCACGTACGTCTGGGGATGCGGGTTCTTGCCGCCCAGCAGGGCGTGGATCCGGATCACCTGGCGCTGCCAGTCCAGCGCCTCCAGGTAGTGGGCCACCGCCAGCAGGTTGGCCTCCGGCGGCAGCTTGTACGCCGGGTGTCCCCAGTACCCGTTGGCGAACGGGCCCAGCTGCCCGCTGGCAACGAACGCCTTGAGCCGATCCTGGATCCCCTTGAAGTACGTGGCGCTCGAGAGCGGCCACTCGCTGATCGACTGCGCCAGGCTGCTCGTCTTCGCCGGGTCGGCCGATAGCGCCGAGACGACGTCCACCCAGTCGAGCGCGTGCAGGTGATAGAAGTGGATGACGTGGTCCTGCACGTACTGGGTGCCCGCGATCAGATTGCGGATGATCCGGGCGTTGGTGGGGATGGTCATCCCCAGCGCGTTCTCCACGGCCCGGACGGACGCCAGGGCGTGCACGGTGGTGCACACGCCGCATGCCCGCTGCGCGAAGACCCATGCGTCGCGCGGATCCCGTCCCTTCAGGATGAGCTCCATGCCGCGGAACATGGTGCCGGTGCTCCAGGCATCGGTGACGATGCCGTTCGCGACCTCGACCTCGATGCGGAGGTGACCCTCGATCCGGGTGATCGGATCGACCACGATGCGCGCCATGGCTCAGGACACCTCCTTGCCCTGGGATTGCGGAGCGGCGCTGCCGGTCGGGGGCACCGGCGGCCCGCCGGGCGGCGTCGCCGGTGGCGCGCCGTGCCCCCCGTTCCCGCCCTCGGGCGGCTCGAGAGGCTCGACGGTCGGCACGATCTCGTGACCATCCGACGAGTGCGCCCGCGCGTAGCTGGCCACACCGTGCAGGACGGTCAATCCGCTCACGACACCGACGAGCCCCAGCCCCACCTGGTCGGCGGTGACGTCCACAGCGAACCCGGGCGGGTTCGTCAGGCGCCGGTAGAAGGGGCTCATCTGGTCCCAGAAGGCCGGCATGGTGCAGCCGACGCAGCCGTGGCCCGACTTCACCGGCCAGCTGGTCCGGTCGTTGAAGCGGGCCGTGGGGCAGTTGGCGAACGTCTCCGGGCCCTTGCAGCCCATCTTGTAGAGGCACCATCCCTGGCGATGCCCCTGGTCGCCCCAGGCCAGGACGTACTCGCCGGCATCGAAGTGGGCGCGCCGCTCGCACTGGTCGTGGAGGAGTTGCCCGTAGGCGAAGAGTGGGCGGCCCATGCTGTCGGTGGCGGGGAACGAGTTGAAGGTCAGGTAGTACACGATGGTGGCGGTCAGGTTCTGCACGTTCATGGGGCAGCCCGGCAGGTTGATCACCGTCGCGTTGGGGACGAACTGGGAGACGCCGATGGCGCCGGTGGGTCCGCCGTTCGCTCCCGGCAGCCCGCCGTCGAAGGCGCAGGTCCCCACCGCGATGGTGGCCAGCGCGTTGCCGCAGACCTGCTGGACGATGGACTGGAACGACTGGCCGCCGATGGCGCAGTAGACGCCGTTGTCGGCCAGCGGGATCGCGCCTTCCACCACGGCGATGTAGCCCTTGGGGTAGGCGGCCATGGTGTCCGTGCGGGACTTCTCGGCCGCCGTCCCGGCGGGGGCCATGATCGTCTCGTGGTAGTTCACCGAGAGCGTGTCGAGGATGATCTCGGCGGCGGTGGGATGGGACGCGCGCAGGAACCCCTCGGTGTTGCCGGCGCAGTCCTGGCCCTCCAGCCAGATGAGCGGGATCCGCGGGGCGGTGGCCAGGGCGCGCGCGATCCGCGGCCCGAACGAAGGTGGCAAGGCGAGCACCGCCGCCATTCCGCTGCAGAACTTCAGGAACGTGCGTCGGGAGACGCCGCGTTCCACGAGCAGCTTCTGGAGGCTCCAGGGTTCCGGCTCCATCGGCTTCCTCCCGTATGCAGCTCGGGCGGGGTCCAGCGGCGATGCCGCGCCGCGGGCCCGCCGCCTCGTCACGCCTGACGGACCACGGATCGCTTCGTCGCGCGGATGGGTGCGGGGGATCGTGCGGCGGCCGGTGCGGGGCACGCGGCCGGTGCGGGGCACGCGGCCGGTGCGGGGCACGCGGCCGATGGCGCGGATCGCACGGCGGACGGCGCGTCTCGCGTGGTCGCTGCTGCTCGGGCCCAACGCCACGCGGCCGAAGGCCGGGGGGCGCAGCCCTTGACGGCGCGGCGGCGCGTCGAGGCGTGCAGTGATTCCAGGAGGGGCGCCGGTCGGCGCTCCATCGGGGCCCGGGTGTCGCGACGTGACGCGACGCCGCCCACTCCACGATCCTCCCGCCTCGGGTGCAGCGGGTCGGCCTCCGGCGGCTCAACGGACCTCCGGTGGCCGGCGTCAATGCCCCCTGGTCATCGGAGCGTCGCACCGCCCAGCCCGAGGGCGGTAGGGCCGGGGGGCAGGCAGAGGCAGGGTCCGTATGGCCTGCAGCCCCGATGAGCGCGAGGCGGCACAGGCCACTGCGTCAGAACAGGCGCTTCGGCCATGTCGCATGGCTCTTGACGCACGCTACCGTGTGGGTGCGAGGCAGTGCCCCGCAGGAGGATGGCGATGCAGACGCTGCCCACAGTGACGCACGAGCACCACGAGCGCCTCTGGCACTACGTGAACCAGCTCAACGTGATGGCCGACTGCCTGAACAGTGACTGCCTGGACACCGCCAGGCTCACAGAGCGGCTGCCCGAGCTTCGGGAACTGCATCACGGGCTGACCAGCCAGCTCATCCCACATATGGAGGCGGTCGAGACCGCGGTCTATCCCACGCTGGAGCGACTCCTCGCCGGCAGCGGGGCCACCGTCCCGATGGCGCGCGAGCACGTCGAGATCCGTCGGCTCATCGACGCCCTCGGTGAGTTCGTCGAGCACCCGCAGGCGCACGCGGACCGGGTCGCCGTGCTGGCGCTGCGCCGCGCGATGCTGCGGCTCTACGTGCTCCTCAAGACGCATCTCTCCGAAGAGGAGCTGTACCTGCCGATCCTCGAGGACAGGCTGACGCCCGGCCAGGAGGCCGCGCTGGCCAGGGCGCTCGACCACATGGCGAGCGAGGAGCTGTAGCTCCGCGCGGTCGGGACGCCCGGCAATCGGGCCGTCAGCCCTGGCTCGACGGCGACTGCGGTGTCGGCGTGGGCGTGGGTGCCGCCGGCTGTGCGCCGCCGCGGCCGCCGAACCAGCCGTGCATCATGGGCCCGTCTCCGATTCCGCCGGGCATCGCGCGGAAGCCGAACCCGAAGCCGAGCTGGCCGTTCGTCAGCTGCTGATCCAGCCGGTCGAGGATGGTCGTCTCCTGCGTGGACGTGATGGTTCCCTTCGCGACGAGCGCGTCGAGCTCGGTCTTGACCGCGCTCGTGATCGCCGACGTCACGGTCGAGTAATCCACGCCCTGCTTCTGAGCGATCGTCTTGAGGTCCTGTCCCTGCCGGAGCGAGCTGAGCAGCGACTGCGTGTCGAGCTTGAGCGCCTTGGCCGCGGCGTTCAGGATGGTCGTCGCGTCTCCGCGGAGCGGCGCGAGGCCCGCGCCGGGTGCGCCTGCGCCGGGTCCCCCGGCGAACGGGCGGTCTCCGCCGGCGAACGGGCCGAACCCGAAGCCGAACCGGCCGGCCGCGCACGGTGACGTGTCGTTCGACAGCGCGCTCTTCAGCTGGTTCGCCTGGTCCTGGGTGAGCTTGCCCTGCTGGACCAGCTGGTCGATGGTGTCACCCGCCGCGCCGGTGATCGCCTGCTGCAGGGTCTGCACCGAGACGTTGAGGCGCGAGGCCAGGTTCGAGAGCATCGTCTGGCAGGCCTGCGACCCGATTCCGGGTCGCGGCGTGGGAGTGGGCGTGGCGGTCTGCGACGTCGAGGTGCCGCCTGCGGTGCCCGCCGTCAATGTGACGGACGGTCGGTTCGGCGCGCTGAGCGCGACGGCGCTCACCAGCGCGAGCAGCACGAAGGCCGCGCCGACGCCGACGATGACCGAGAGGCGCCGCCGTTCCCGCGCAGGATTCACGACCACGGGCGAGACGGGCTCCGTGTACTGCCAGGTGACGGGCCCGGGTGTCGGCGGGACCGCGCCATCGGGCGCCGGCTGCCCCTGGGTCTCCGGGAGATGGGGATGTTCGGTGGGATCAGGCATGTCGGTACTCCGGTTCCACGTGGGCGCTGCCATTCTGCCGGACGTTCCTTTCAAGGTCCTGAAAACCCGGACGCGGCGACCCGTTCCAGCAGCCGGAACACGCGCGTAGCATCGCCGATAGCGCAACCGCGTGGAACCTGCTCCCGACGGGAGGTGTCGCCGTGCGCCCGTTCCGCTTCCTCGCCGACGTCTCCGCCATCGCCGACGCCGCCCACCTGGCCGCCGCGGCGCACCGGGCCGAGGCCGCCGGCTATCACGTCCTGGTCCTGGGGGACCACCTGCTGGAACAGCTCGCGCCGATACCGGCCATGGCCGCCATCGCCGCGGTGACGGAGCGCGTCCGGATCGGCACGTTCGTGCTGAACAACGATCTGCGCCACCCGGCGGTGCTGGCCCAGGACCTCGCCACGCTCGACCTGCTGAGCGGCGGGCGTCTCGACATCGGCATCGGGGCCGGCTGGAACGAGTCCGAGTACGCCGCGATCGGGCTGGCGTTCGACCCGCCCGGCATCCGGGTGGCGCGCATGGCCGAGGGGATCTCGGTCCTGAAGGGCTGCTTCGCCGACGGTCCCTTCTCGTTCCGCGGCACCTACTACACGGTCACCGGGCTGGACGGCCAGCCCAAGCCGGTCCAGCGTCCGCACCCGCCCTTCCTGGTCGGTGGAGGCGGGCGGCGGGTTCTCGAGATCGCCGCCCGGGAGGCCGCCATCGTCGGGCTGGCGCCCAGGGCCGTGAGCGTCGCGAACCGCGTGGTCACCGACTCGCTGGCGCCCGCCGTGGCGGACCGGATCGCCTGGGTCCGCGAGGTTGCAGGCGCTCGCTTCGACGAGCTGGACCTCAATGTCTATCCCGCTGTCGGGCGCCTGACGGTGACCGCTCACGCCCGGCGCGAGGCGACCGAGCTGGCCGCCCGGCTGGCGAACCGATACGGGGAGGAGGTCACGCCGGACGAGCTGCTCGAGTCCCCGTTCGTCCTCATCGGATCGGTGGCCGGGCTCGCGGAGAAACTGGTCTCACTCCGGGAGCGCTTCGGCATCAACTCGGTGACCGTCTTCGATGCCGACGCGTTCGCGCCGGTGGTCGAGCGGCTGGCGGGGACGTAGGGCGCACACGCAGGCCCGGCAGCTCACGCAGGCCCGGCAGCACACGCAGGCCCGGCACCGACTCCGCTGGCGTGGTACAAGGACCGGGCGCGTTCCACCAGCGCCCCGACCGCGGGCCAGCTGCACCCGGAGGCTTCGCCGTGACAGGGTTCGCCCGATCGCTCGCCGCGTCCTCGCTCGCCGCGGCCCTGGTCGTGACCGGCACCGTCATGCCGGCGCTGGCGAAGGGCGGGCACGGGCCGGGACCTACGCCCTCGCCGACGGCATCTCCCACGCCCTCGCCGACGCCATCGCCCTCCCCGTCGCCATCGCCCTCGCCATCCCCGACGCCATCGCCCTCCCCGTCGCCATCGCCCGCCGGCTCGTCGACCGGCAACGACATCTCGTGGCCGCAGTGCGGAGGCGCGTACCCCAGCGGCCAGGCGTTCGGGATCGTGGGGCTCAACGCCGGGCTGGCGAACACGCCGAACTCGTGCCTTGCGAGCGAGCTGGCCTGGGCATGGAGCTCGAGCGGCGCGTCGTCCCCCGGTGTGCAGCCGAAGGCGTCGCTCTACGTCAACACCGCCGACCCGGGGCAGGCCGGCGTGTCCGACTGGCCAACCGGCAACGTCGATCCCAACGGCGTGCAAGTGTCCGATCCGTACGGGACATGCTCTGGCGGCAACGACCAGGCCTGCGCCTGGCAGTACGGCTGGAACAAGGCGATCCAGGACATGATGTGGCTGGCAGCCCTGTCTCCGGTCAGCCCCGAGCCCACGGACGCGAACGTGCCGTCCACCTACACCTGGTGGCTCGACGTGGAGACCGGCAATACCTGGGAGACGGGTTCCCAGGGCCTGGCGAACAACGTGGCCGACCTGCAGGGGATGGTCGCGGCGTTCGCGGATGAGGCTCCGTACGCAGGCGCGAACGAGACGTCCGGCGGCGTCACCCTCGGCGGCGCCAGGGTCGGCATCTACAGCACCGCCAGCCAGTGGGGGCAGATCACTGGCGGGGGCGCCAGCCTCGGCAGTCTGTCCGGCCTGCCGGACTGGATCCCGGGGGCGCGAACCCTCTCCGGGGCGAAGTCGAACTGCTCGCTCGCGAGCTTCACCGGCGGCGGGGTTCCGCTCACCCAGTGGTTCGGCAGACCCTACGACGGCGACTACGCCTGCCCGTGACCGGAGCGCGTCGGAAGCCGGCCGGCGCAGCAGCGACCGTCGGCGCAGCAGCGACCGTCGGCACGGCAGCGACCGTCGGCACAGCAGCGACCGTCGGCACGGCAGCGACCGTCGGCGCGATGGGCGACAAGGACCGCTCGTCTGCGGATCGCAGCCTGCCCTCGAGCGCGTGACGGAGCGGACGATGCGGCGGCTCTACGTCGACATGGACGGCGTCCTGGTCGACTTCGACAGCGGTGTGGCACGACTGGACCCGTGGGTCCGCCTCGCGTACGTCGGGCATCTCGACGATGCTCCCGGCATCTTCGCCCTGATGGACCCGCTGCCGGGCGCCCTGGAGGCGTTCGCAGAGCTGGCGCAGCTGTTCGACACGTACGTGCTCTCCACCGCCCCATGGCGCAACCCGTCGGCCTGGTCCGACAAGCTGCTCTGGGTGCAGCGCCACCTGGGCGAGGCCGGTCACAAGCGGCTGATCCTCTGCCATCACAAGGACCTGCTGCAGGGCGACTTCCTTGTCGACGACCGCCGCGCACACGGTGCCGACCGCTTCCCGGGTGAGCACATCCTGTTCGGTGCGCCCGCGTTCCCCGACTGGCCGGCTGTGCTGGCCTACCTGCGGGACCGGGCGGACGACGCGGCGCCGGGAGATGCGCGACCCTCGATCGGCCGGGATCCGACACCCGGCGGTGAGGGCCCCTCGATCGGCCGGGATCCGACACCCGGCGGTGAGGGCCCCTCGATCGGCCGGGATCCGACACCCGGCGGTGAGGGCCCCTCGATCGGCCGGGATCGCGGGACGACCTGAGCCCGTCCTTGCGGCAGCCGCCGAAACGGTCGACAGCCGCTGAGACGACAGCGCGAGTTCGCCGTGCACGGGTTCGCTGCGGAAGGCACCCGGACGGGCCGGGGGGCACGCACCTCGGGGGCGCTTCGCATCTGGCCACACCCTCCGGGTGCGACGATGCTTGCGACCATGCAGCCCGTTCGGGGCATGGCGCGCTGTCCCTGCTGCGGCTACCGGCTCGTGTGGTTCGGCTGCGCCACCTGGTGCCCGTGCGAACCGGCGCCCGCCGGGACGCGGCTGTGCGGCGAGCCGCACGAGTGCAGCGCGACGCGGCGGCTCCATCGCCATACCTTCCGCCAGCTGTATCTCGAAGAGGACTGGACGGGCCAGTGCCTGGGCGCCGTCTTCGTCTGCAGCTGCGGACAGGAGCGGCGCCTCGAGCCCGCTGCCTGAGGAGGGGCCGGCGCGAGCCTGGCGCGCGACTCGCGCGTCGCACGGCAGCCGGCCTCTGCTCCGGCGTGCGCATGGTCGATCGACCTCTGCTCCGGCGTGCGCATGGCCGATCGACCTCTGCGACGAGGAGCGCGTGAGCCCTGCGCAGCTCGTCGCCGCAAGGCCGTTTGCCTCTGTGAAGCACGCGGTCGGGCGCCTAGCGTTCGCCAGCAGCGGGATGGTCGTCGCGCTCTGTGCCCAGGGGCGCTGCCTCGTGTGCGCCCGAGCCCGACATCCCGGCGAGCGGCGGGGGACGCCATGTTCGATCACCGCGGGCAGGGCCCATTCTCAGTGACCGACCTGCGTTGGTCGGCGAGCGACCGGCCATTCACGGTCGCTGAAGCCGCCGCGGTCGCGCTGGCCGCCGTGGTCCCGGCGGTTGCCTTCTCGGTCGTCGCCATGCCGGTGGCCGGCATCGTCTGGTTGCTGGCCACCCTCCCGGGGGTGGCCTACGTCCTTGCGGGCGACCGCTTTGCCGCTCGACGGTCGGGACGCGCCGGCAAACGGCCGCGAAGGCGCTGAACCGTCGTGGCAGGTCACTGACGGTCACTCGACGTGCAGGGCCGGGTGCGCGGAAGGGCGCTGACCGGCGGGTCGTTCCGCGGACCGGGGGAACACTGCCAGCCGGCGGTGCGCTCCCCGAGGGGGCGTTCCCCGAAGCTTGCTCCCCGGAGGGGCGTTCCCCGAAACTTCCTCCCCCGTGAGTCGCTCCGCGGACTGAGGGAACATTGCCCGCCGGCGGTGCGCTCCCCGGAGTGGGGCTCCGCTGGGGTCGCTTGCGGCGGCGCGTTGCCTGAAGGGCGTTCCCCCGGGGCCGCTCCCCGGAGTGGCGCTCCGCTGGGATCGCCTGCCCGAAGCGTGCTTGCCGGCGGCGCGCTCGCCCGAGGGCGCTCGCCGGAAGGGCGGCCGGG
>JAJYDP010000648.1 GCA_021777365.1 Chloroflexota bacterium
GTCCATCGCGACCGGCCAGAACACCACGTCGAAGGCCGCGTCCAGCTCCAGGACCTTGGCGCCGGTGTTCAGCACGGCGATGTCGCACCCCCCGCAGGAGGCCGCCCAGTACATCGCGAACTTCGGCTTCCCGTTCGTGGGCGTGGCGCTCATGCGGTCACCCCCGCATCGAGCGTCGCGGGGCACCCGGCGTCACCGTCGGTGGCCACAGGTGCGGACGGCCAGTCCAGCGGGCCCAGCGCGCGGACCTGCTCCACGAACGTGGTGACCTCGCGCGCGAAGATCGCGCCCTCGCCCGCGCTCGCCCAGGTGAGCCGCAGGCGCCCCGGCTCGACGCCGAACTGCTCGAGCGTGCGCTGGAGCAGCTGGTAGCGCCGCATCGTCTTGTAGTTCTGGTCGACGTAGTGGCAGTCGCCGGGGTGGCAGCCGCTGATCATCACGCCGTCGGCGCCTTCGGCGAACGCCTTCAGCACGAAGGTCGGGTCGAGCCGGCCGGAGCACATCAGCCGGATGAGGCGGATGTTCGGCGGGTACTTCATGCGGGACGTGCCGGCAAGGTCGGCGGCCCGGTAGCTGCACCAGTTGCAGGTGAAGCCGATGACGACCGGCTCGAAGACCTCGCTGGTCTCGGGCGGACGGGCCACGCGGGGGGTGGCCGCGGGCTCCGGTGCGCCGACGCCGGGCTCCGGTGCGCCGGCGCCGGGCTCCGGCGCCGCGAGCGTCCCGGGCTCGCGCAGGACCGTGGCGCTCATGCGAGCACCGCCTCACGCTCGGGCTCGCGGGCGGCGGTCCGCAGCAGCAGGCCCTCGATCTGAGAGAGGATCTGCTCGTTGCTGAACACGGTGCCGCTGATCGCGCCGGCGGGGCAGGCCGCAACGCAGGTGCCGCAACCCTGGCACAGCGCCGGGTTGACCTCGGTGACCATGCGGTCCTCGTGGAAGGTGATCGCGCCGAACGGGCAGAGGTTGTTGCAGATGCGGCAGCCCGAGCACATCGACGCGTCCACGGAGGCCCGCACCGGCTCCAGCGCGATCTCGCCCTGCTGTATCCGGCCGAGCACGCGGGCCGAGGCGGCCGCGCCCTGCGCCACCGTGGTGGGGATGTCCTTCGGGCCCTGCACCGCGCCCGCCACCAGGACGCCCTCGGTCATGGTGGCGACCGGGTCGAGCTTCGGGTGCCGCTCGATCATCCAGCCCTCGTAGCTGCAGGAGATGCCGAACTTCTTGGCCACCTCCTTCGCGTCGGCCTGCGGCTCGAGCCCGGCGGAGAGGATCACCATGTCGACGGGGATCCGGCGCTGGCGGCCCGCGAGGGTGTCCTCCACGTGGACCACCAGCTTCCCCTCCTGCTCCGGGGTGCGCGTTCCCTCGCTGATCTCCGCGACCTTGCCGCGGACGAAGATGGTGCCTTCGTCGAGGAGCCGCTGGTAGAACTCGTCGTAGCCCTTCGAGGGCGTCCGCATGTCGATGTAGAACTCGTACACGGTGGCGCCGGTGTGCTCCTTCACCAGGTGCGCGAACTTGAGGCTCTGCATGCAGCAGACAGCGGAGCAGTAGCTGTTGTAGGCGCGGTCGCGGCTGCCCACGCAGTGGACGATGCCGACCGTCTTCGGCTCGGTCACCCCGTCGCGGAGCACCACCCGGCCCCCGGTGGGCCCGGCCGCGTTGGAGAGGCGCTCGAACTCGAGGCTGGTGAACACGTTCGGCAGCCGGCCGTAGCCGTACTGCGGGATCCGTCGAGCATCGAAGAGCCGGAAACCGGTGGCCAGGACGATGTTGCCCACCTCGACGGTGAGGAGCTCGTCCTCCTGGTCGAACCGGATCGACTGGGGCGGGCAGAACTTCTCGCACGCGCGGCAGGTGCCCTTGAGGTAGTAGGTGCAGTTCTCCCGGTCGATCACGGGGTACTTGGGCACGGCCTGGGCGAACGGCACGTAGATCGCCTTGCGGTAGCCCAGCCCCGCCTCGAACTCGGTGTCGATGACGTTGACGGGGCACTTCTCCCAGCAGACGCCGCAGCCCGTGCACGTCGACTCGTCCACCTGCCGGGCTCGCCGCCGGATCTCCACCGTGAAGTTGCCCACGTAGCCGGAGACGCGCTCGACCTCGCTGTAGGTGAGCAGCGTGATGTTCGGGTTCGTGCCGGCCTCGACCATCCGCGGCGTCAGGATGCAGGCCGAGCAGTCCAGCGTCGGGAACGTCTTGTCGAACTGGGCCATGTGTCCGCCCAGCGACGGCTCGCGTTCCACGAGATAGACGGGGTGCCCGGCGTTGGCGAGCTCGAGCGCCGCCGAGATGCCGCCGATCCCGCCACCCACGACCAGGGTCGCGGGGTGGATCGGGACCCGCAGCGGCTTCAGCTCCTCGTCGTGCCGGACCCGCTCCACCCCGCCTGCGACGATCGCCCTGGCCTTCTCGGTCGCCGCGGCCCGGTCGGTGTGGACCCAGGAGTCCTGCTCGCGGATGGAGACGAGCTCGCAGAGGTACGGGTTCAGCCCGGCGTTCTCGCAGGCGGTGCGGAAGGTCCGCTCGTGGAGGTGGGGCGAGCACGCCGCCACCACCACCCGGTTGACGTGGTGCTCCCGGATGTCCCGCTCGATGAGCTCCTGCCCCAGGCTCGAGCACATGAACCGGTAGTCCCTGGCGACCGTCACACCGCGGCTCGCGAGGCAGGAGGCGGCCCAGTCGCGAACCGCCTCGACGTCGACGGTGCCCGCGATGTTGCTGCCGCAGTGGCAGACGTAGACACCGATCCGCAGGTCCCCCTCGTGCCCGGGGCTCGGGTCCGGCAGGGCCACCTTCTCGGAGCCCACCATCTCGGCGCTCACCGCGCCACCTCGTCGCGATCCGGCATCACCGGCATCGGCAATGCGGGTCCCCTGTGGCGCGCCGGCCGCCGCACCCTGGCGGGAGCCGCCTCCGGCTCCGGTTCGTCCGAGATGTGCGCCAGCGCCGGACGCGCGTCCACGACCTCGCGCCCGAAGCCGACGGCCTCCGGCGCCAGGCCGAACGCCAGCCCGATCACCTGGGTGAAGAACACGATCGGCATGTGGTAGGCGGTTCTGAAGTGGGCGTTCATCTCGCCCTGGAAGGCATCGATGTTCATCTGGCACATCGGGCAGACCGTGACCATCATGTCGGCGCCGGCCCGCTCGGCCCCGTCGACGAGGCGCCGGATCATGTCGAACGCGGTGGAGGGGCTGATCTGCGTCATGTGCCCGCCGCAGCAGTCGGTCGTCAACGGGAACTCGACGACCTCGGCCCCCAGCGCGGCGAGCAGGCGATCCAGCTCGCGCGGGTGCTCGTGGTCAGTCCAGCGCCCGTCGTAGTCCGGCCGCGGCACCATGCAGCCGAGGTACGGCGCCAGCTTCAACCCGCGCAGGGGACGGGTGACGTGGCTCCGCACGGCGTCGAGGCCCACCTCGTGAACGATCACGTCCAGGAGGTGCCGCACCTTGATCGAGTCGGGCGTGTAGTGCAGGCCGCCGGCGGCCAGGGCCTCGTTGACCCGGGCGCCGAACTCCGCGCTCTCGGCCATCGCGTGGTTGGCCTTCGACAGGTT
>JAJYDP010000649.1 GCA_021777365.1 Chloroflexota bacterium
GAAGACGTCGCGGTCGCGGACGTTGTCCAGGATCTTGACGAAGATGTTCTCGTTGGCGAACTCGAAGACCTCCGCCCGCCCGAGGTCCATCTTCAGGTAGCGCCCGATGCTGCGCGCGAGGTCAGGGTTGGCGTTGCCGGTGTAGAGGTCGAACCGCTCGACATAGACGGACGCGTCGCGCGAGCCGAAGGAGCTCACGCGGCCGCTCCCCGCGTCGAGGTTCCCCCCTCGTGCCGGACCCCCAAGGCGCTCACCGTCTCATTGCCCACCGTCTGTGCCGGGCGTGCGCGCCGGCGTTCGGCCGTCCTGCCGGGTGTCGCCATTGTCGCCCAAGGCCCGGTGTTCCGCCAGCCCGGCGCGGAAGACGGCGATCCCCGCCACCTGGTCGCCCTCGTTGAGCCGCATGACGATGACGCCGCGCGCGGCGGAGGAGTAGCGGTTGATCGTCTTCACGTCGGTCCGGACCACCTGGCCGCCGGCGCTGATCAGCAGCAGTTCCTCGTCGGCCTCCGTCACGAGCGCCACGGCCGCCACGCGCCCGGTCTTGCGCCCCTCGAGCGAGATCAGCCGGACCCCCTGGCTGCCCCGGTGCATGGTGCGGAACTCGGAGAGCCGGACCCGCTTGCCGTAGCCGGTCTCGGTCAATACGAGCAGGTCCGCCTCCGGGTGTACCACGCTCATGGCGACGACGTGGTCGCCGGGGCGGGAGAGACGGATCCCGATGACGCCCGCCGCGTCGCGCCCCATGGCGCGCACCTCGTCCTCGTTGAAGCGCGCGATCCGCCCCTCCGCGGTCGCGAGCACGACGTCGTCGCGGCCCGACGAGACCTCGACCCAGGCGAGGTCGTCGCCCTCGTTCACCGTGATCGCGCGGATCCCCGACGAACGGACCTTCTCGAACTGCTCGATGGCGGTCTTCTTGATCACGCCCTGGCGGGTCGCCATCACCAGGTTGTGCCCCTTCTCGAAGTTGGGCAGGGTGATGGTGGCGGTGGGAACCTCGCCCGGCTCGACCTGGACGCCCTCGAGGTTGATGATCGGGATCCCCTTGGCGGTCCGGCTGGCGTCCGGGATCTGGTGGACCTTGGAGCTGAAGACCCGCCCGCGGTTGGTGAAGAAGAGCGCCCAGTCGTGCGTGTTGGCCACCAGTAGGTGCTCGAGCGCGTCCTCCTCCACGGTGCGGGCGCCGATGATCCCCTTGCCGCCGCGAGCCTGCCGGCGGTACGTGGCGAGCGGCTGGCGCTTGATGTAGCCGCGGCCGCTGATGGTGATGACCACGTCCTCGTCCGCGATCAGGTCCTCGTCGGTCATCTCCCGCGAGGCATCGTCGGCGATGCGGGTGCGCCGCTGGCCCGAGTACTTCGAGCGCAGGGTGCGGAGCTCCTCCTTGATCAGCTCGTCGATCCGGCGTGGGTTGGCCAGGATGTCCTCCAGCTCGCCGATCAGCTCGATGACCTGCCGGTACTCGTCCTCGATCTTCTGCCGCTCCAGGGCCGCCAGGCGGGCCAGGCGCATGTCCAGGATCGCCTGGGCCTGCAGCTCCGAGAGGTCGAAGCCGCTCATCAGGTTCTGCCGGGCGGTGTCGACGTCCTTCGACTCGCGGATCGTCCGGATCACCGCATCCAGGTTGTCGAGCGCCTTCTTGAGGCCTTCCAGGATGTGGGCCCGTTCCCGGGCCCGCGCGAGGTCGTACTCGGTGCGCCGGCGGACCACGTCGCGGCGGTAGTCGACGTAGTGCTGGATGACCGCCTTGAGGGGCAGCGTCTGGGGCTGCCCGTCCACCAGCGCCACCATGTTCATGTTGAAGGCGAGCTGCAGGGCGGTGTGCTTGAACAGGTTGTTCAGCACCTTGTGCGGGTTCGCGTCGCGCTTGCACTCGATGACCAGGCGCATCCCGTCCCGGTCGGACTCGTCGCGCAGGTCGGCGATCCCCTCGAGCTTGCGGGCGCCCACCAGTTCCGCGATCTTCTCCACGAGCTGCGCCTTGTTGACCTGGTAGGGCAGCTCCGTCACCACGATGGCAACCCGGTTGCCGCGCGTCTCCTCGAACGCGCAGACGGCCCGCATGACGACGCGGCCGCGCCCGTTCGCGTACATCTGGCGGATGGCGTCGATCCGTTCCTGCTGGCCGGTGAGCGCGTTGCGCTGCTGCTCGTAGCGGAAGATCGTCGCCCCCGTCGGGAAGTCCGGGCCCTTGACGTACTCGCAGAGGTCGTCCGCGGTGAGGTCCGGGTTCTCGATCAGCGCGATCGTGGCGGCCGCCACCTCGCCGAGGTTGTGCGGCGGGATGTTGGTCGCCATCCCGACGGCGATGCCGGCCGACCCGTTGACGAGCAAGTTGGGCAGCTTGCCCGGGAGGACTGTCGGTTGGCGCTTGGTGCCGTCGTAGTTGTCCTCGAAGTCGACGGTGTCCTTCTCGATGTCCGCGAGCATCTCGGCAGAGATCGCGGTCATCCGGGCCTCGGTGTAGCGCATGGCCGCGGCGGGGTCGCCGTCCACGGAGCCGAAGTTCCCCTGCCCGTCGACCAGCGGGTAGCGCATCGAGAAGTCCTGGGCCAGGCGCACCAGCGCGTCGTAGATGGACACGTCCCCGTGCGGGTGGTACTTGCCCATCACGTCGCCGACGATCGCGGCGCACTTGCGGTACCCGGCGGAGGACGTCAGGCCCATCTCGTGCATCGTGAAGAGGATCCGGCGCTGGACCGGCTTGAGCCCGTCGCGCACATCGGGCAGGGCCCGGCTCACGATCACGCTCATGGCGTAGTCGAGGTACGCCTGCCGCATCTCGTCCTCGATGCGGACGGGGAGGACGCGGCCCTGTTCCTCGGTCACTCCGTGCGGCTCCTCTCCTCGGGCTTGGGCTGTGTGCCGGCGCGCTCGCCGGCCGTGGCGACCGGACTGGCGATCATGAGGTCCGCGAACGCGGCCGCGGTCCTGGCCGCGGCGCTCGTCGAGGCGCGACCCGGGGCGCGGCGGATGCCGGCGAGGCGCGACCTGATGGCCTGGGCCCGGGCTGGATCGATCGCACCGACCGCGTCGCGGATCACCCAGGCCCGGTGGCCGTCGCGATCGGTCGATGCCCGGGTGGCCTCGCGATCGAGGAACCGTGCCACCGCCTCGCGGTCCACGCGGGTCCAGGAGCGGAGCGCCCAGGAGAGCGCCTTCTGGACGTTCGCGTCGGCATCACCCATCAACTGGCCGACCAGGTCGAGGGCGGGGGCGCCGGCCAGGCGGGGCCGGTCCGCCGGGACGACCTCGAACGGCAGGGTGGCCACGGTGGACCCGACGAGCCGCCGTTCCCATGGGGAGGGAGAGAAGACGAGCTGCTCGAGCTCCGCCCAGCGGTACGACTCGAGCAGGATGCCCAGGGCGGCCACGCCCGCGAGCGTATCGACGGCGATCCAGTTGTCCGCGTGGCGCGCCATGCGGCGGACCAGCTGCCAGCTGCGCTCGGGATCGTGCTCCAGGGAGAGCCGCAGGAGGGTACAGGCGAGGTTCCGCACCTCGAGGTGCGGGTCCCGCTCCACGCGCTCCGCGAGCCAGAGCGCCACGTCGGGG
>JAJYDP010000650.1 GCA_021777365.1 Chloroflexota bacterium
ACGACTTCGTCGACGAGGCCCGGCGGGAACGTCCGCGTCAGGACACCTGTTAGCGGCACGACTGCCTGGTCACAGCGGGGCGGGTTTCGGCGTCGCTGTTTGCGCGCGGATCGTGGCGGGACTCGCCGGCGACGAGCCCATGGCGGGAGGATGAGGCGTCCCTGAACGCGAGGGACCCCTCCTGCCGCAGTTGGTCGCTCGCTACAGGAGGGGTCCAAGGTGGTGATGCCACCGATGGCCATCGTATGGGCTTGCCCGGTCTCCGTCGATGCGTACGCGGCCGCAGGTCGCGACGTCGAGGTTCCGCCGGCGATGTGCCCGACATGCATGTCGGTCATGTCGTCCTGGTCCGGCTACTTGCGCTTCGTTCGCGAGGCCGGCCGCTGCTTTCAGGTGTTCGTCCCTCGGGGGATCTGCAGGGCCTGCCGGCGCGCGCACGCCCTGCTCCCTGGGTTCTGCGTGCTGAACCGGCTGGACGTCGTAGAGACGATCGGCGCTGCCGTGGAAGCCGTCGCGGAGGGCCGCTCGGGGGTGCGTCCCGCAGCCAGTGCGGCAGGGGTTCCCTACACCACCGCACGGGGCTGGGTGCGCGCGTTCGCCCGAAACGCAGGCCGCCTCGCCACCGGCTTCGCGGCCCTCGCGCTCGATCTCGGCGGCGAGGTCACCGCCGCCGTCCACACGGCCCGCGGCGCCATGGGGGCGATCGACGCCGCGTGGCAGGCGGCGTCGAGCTTGCCGGGGTGGTTCGCCGTGGGCCGCTGGCGCTTCTGCTCGGCCGTGTGCGGCGGGAACCTGATCGCTCGCAACACGAACTCGCTCTACCTGGTCGTCGGCAAACGGCGTTTCATGCCTCCTGTGCCACGAGGGCCGACATGAACAGGAGGATGACGTGGACGACGAGGTCCGAGAGAAGGTCGCACTGCACCGCTACGGCGTGATCGCAGAGGCGCTCGCAGAACGCCTGACGAAAGCCGAGCGCGGCGCGCTCGTGCGAGGGGTTGCCGCACGCCAACACACACATCCCGACGGGACCTCGAGGCGCTACTCGAGGGCCACCGTCGACCGCTGGATCCGGATGTGGCGGGGAAAGGGTCTGGAGGGCCTCAAGCCCGAGGCGCGATCGGACACCGGGGCGGTGCGCTCGCATCCCGAGCTTGTCGACGACGTCTGCGCGCTGCGTCTCGAGCGCCCGACGCGATCTGCCGCCCAGATCGCCCGGATCCTCTTCTACCGCCACGGGATCAGGGTTCCAGAGCGCACCGTGCGCGCGCAGCTGCGCCGGCGCGGACTCCAGCGCGAGGCCTTGGTGGCCGAACAGAAGACCTTCGGCCGCTACGAGGCAGAACGTGCGAACGAGCGCTGGGTGACCGACGTGCTGGTCGGGCCGTGGGTGCCTCACCCGAGAGTCGAGACCTCGGTGCGCGCCAAGCTGTTCTTGATCGTCGACGACCATTCACGCCTTCTCGTCGACGGCGCGTTCTACGCCAACGAGAACGCCCGGGCGTGCCAAGATCTCCTGCGGCACGCCATCGGTTGGCGCGGAGTGCCCGAAGTCCTCTATGCCGACAACGGCGCCCCGTTCAAGAACGCGTGGCTCGAGCGCACGTGCGCGGTCTTGGGGATCCGCCTGGTGCACTCCAAGCCCTACCAACCGGCTGGGCGAGGCAAGCAAGAACGACTGAACCGCTTCATCCGCGAGTCGTTCATCGACGAAGCGCTCCATCAGGGGATCTCCTCGCTCGCCGAGCTGAACGATCTGTTCAAAGCGTGGGCTGATCAGGTCGCCAACCGAAGAGTCCATGCCGAGACGAACGAGACCCCGATCGCGCGAGTCATTGTCAAGAGTTGTGGACGAGAAATCTCAGTCAGGCTGCGACGGACCCGGTCTTTTCGTCGGTGTCGGCGGTTTCTTGCTCCGACTGATCGCTCCTTTCTCGTAGCTTGCCGTCGATGAACGTGGCGCCGGCCCGGACGAGCGGAACGAGCTCGGCACCGGTGATCCTGCGCCAGCGAACCTGGGCGGAGTCGAGCAGCTTGTAGGCCATCGCGAGCCCGGCCTTGCGCGACCCTGCTCCCCGGGTGACCTTCGTCCGGAGTCGCACCGTCGAGAACGTTGACTCGATCGGATTCGTCGTGCGCAGGTGAACCCAGTGCTCGGTTGGGAAGTCGTAGTAGGCGAGCAAGACGTCGAGGTTGCCCGTGATCTTGACGACGGCCTTTTGGAAGTCGGAGAACGTGTCGGCGAAGCGCTTCACCGCCTCCACGGCGGCGGTGCGCGTCGGGGAGCTGTAGATGGCCTGGAGGGCGGACTTCGCGTCGGCGTGGAGGCGCTTGGGCAGGGCGTCGAGAGTGTTGGCGGTGACATGGACCCAGCAACGCTGCTCCTTGGTCGCAGGGAACACCTCGCGTAGCGCCCCCCAGAACCCGAGCGCTCCGTCGCCGACGGCCAGCACCGGTGCAGAGAGACCACGGTCACGTAGTCCCCGCAGCACCTCGGCCCAGGACCCGGTCGACTCTCTGTAGCCGTCGGCGAGCGCCACCAGCTCTTTCGTGCCGTCGGGACGCACGCCGACGATCACGAGGCAGCACAGCCGGTCCTCTTCCAGCCGGATGTTGAAGTGCACACCGTCGGCCCACATGTAGACGTAGTCGACGTCCGAGAGGCTGCGTTCCGACCACTCGGCGTGCTCGGCCTGCCAGGCCTCGGTGAGCCGGTTGACAGTCGAGGCGGACAGACCGGCCTCGGTGCCGAAGAACTCACCGAGCGCAGGGGCGAAGTCCCCGGTCGAGAGCCCGCGCAGGTAGAGGATCGGGAGGACCTCGGTGACCTTCGGGGACTTGCGCATGTAGGCCGGCAGGATGGCCGAGGAGAACCGGTGATCCTGCCGGCGGTCGTCCACCCTCGGGGCCGTCACCTCGACCGCTCCCGCCCCGGTCACGACCTGCCGTGGGCGGGCATAGCCGTTTCCGACCACCAGCCGGCGTCCGGTGGCGTCGCGCTCTGTGGCGTGCGCGTCAAGGTAGGCGCGGCGCTCAGCGAGGAGAGCCACGGCCAGCATCTCCTTCGCAGCCAGGCGGCACAGCTCGTCGAGGTCGGTCGTCGACGCTTCGCTCTCACCAACCGCGTCCGCGGTGGCGTCATGGACTAGCTTCAACATTGGCGTATCCCTCCCCGCCGGCGTCACGCCAGCGGACTCGTTGATTGGTGTCAACTTGGAGGGTACGTCGCGCCCTTCGTGAGATCGCGGATCCACAACTTTCGGTTATAACTCGTCTCGCACGCGACGCCGCATGACTGCCGTTCGGTGTGTGTCGCGGCTGGGCCAGGGCTACGGCCGTCCAACGGCGCGTAATCGGCGATACGAGCGCCGGCCTCAGTTGACCGGAGCAATCACGAACTGCTGGACGGGACCTTCGTTTCTCTCCACCTCGTTGAACTCAACCGGAATGACCGTGAAGGGTCCAAGTATCCACGCGCACGTCTTCGCGGTGGGTCCGAGTGACGGAATCGGATTGACCGACTCGTTGCAGGAGAGCGCGAGGTCGC
>JAJYDP010000651.1 GCA_021777365.1 Chloroflexota bacterium
CGGGTCCCGACTCCAGCGCTCCGCGAACGCGACGGCCTCGGGCCGGGGCGTCACGGTGCGCAGGTCGACCACCCGGCCCTCCGCCTTCGAGACGACTTTCTGGGTCACCACCAGCACGTCCCCCGCGCGGGGCGCCAGGTCCGGGTCCTGCGCGACCCCCGCACGGAAGGCGTCCGCGATCAGCGCCGCCAGGTCGTCGCCGGCCCGGACATCCGGGAGCGGCGGAAGCGGGATCGCCAGGAGCCGGCCCGTGACCTCGCCCGGCGTGGCGCCGGGGGGCGGGCCTCCGGCGCCGGGAGCCGGGGGTGTCGCGCCGCCTCCCAGGTCCGGCGCCCCCGTTTGCGGCCGCCCGGCCGCGGACGGACCGGTCACGGTGCCGACCACGCGCCCGCCAGGCCACTTGCCGCGCCGATGGCCTGCAGATCGGCGAGGCGCGCAGGATCGAGGCGCTCGACGTCGGCGGGCGTGTCGAGATCGAAGCCGAGGACCGGATCCTCCACCAGCTGCACGCTCGCGTTCGCGGCGCGCGCAGCCTCCAGGTGCGCACGCAGGCTCTCGGTACCGAACGCCGGCTCGATGGCGTCCGGAGGGGAGAGCAGGAGCGCGTTGGTGCCGCTCCGGGCGTCGGCCGGGACGACGGCCACGAGCGGTGCGCCGCCACCCGCCGCGAGGGCGGCATCCGCCGCTTCCCGGAGGCGCTCGAGCGCCTCGGCCTCGAGGAGCGGGAGGTCCCCGGGCAGCACGAGCAGCGCCGTGGCGCCGCCGGCCATCACGTCGTCGCGTCCGAGCCGGATCCCGTCGTTGAGGTCGCCGGCACGCTGGCGAAGCGTCCGGGCCCCCGCCGCGGCTGCGATCGACAGCAGCGCCCGGTCCGGGCTCACCACCAGGACCTCCGCGGCTCCGCCCCACGCCAGCAGCGTCCCGAGGACGTGGCGCAGCATGCCGACGATCAGTTCCTCGCGCTCCTCGGCGTCCAGCGCGGCCCCCAGGCGCGTCTTGCCGCCCTCCAGGGTTCGCAGCGGCACGACGACGTGGAGTCGCGACAGGTCCGCTCGCCGCGCGTCGCCCATGCCGGCGTCCACGCGCTCAGCCGAGCACCGCGTCCGCGAGCCGGTCGACCTGGTCCGGCTCGGGCAGCGTCGGAAACGCGATCACCTCGTCGACGCCCATGTCCCCGTATCCGCGCACCATGGCACGTACGGCGTCCGAGGTCCTCGGCAGCCCCGCCACCAGGGCCGGCCCCCGCTGCGGCCCGTAGTAGTCGACCACGAAGTCGGCGGCCCGGGGGTCGTCGGGATCGTCGCCGGCGGCGAAGTAGGTGAGCACCGAGATCCAGGGCTCGCCGTCCCGGCCCGCGTCGTGCCAGGCGGTCCGGACCCGCTCGATCAGCCCCGGCAGTGCGCCGCCCGCGCTGCTGCTGGCCGTCCAGCCCGCTCCCCAGCGCACCGTGCGCCGGATCGACGCGTCGGACGTGCCGCCGAAGAGGAGCCGGGGGCGTCCGCCCCCGCCGATCACTGGCGCGCTGGTCCGTGTCGTCCCCGGAGGGGGATCGCCGCGCCACACGCGGTCCATCGCCTCCAGCGCCAGGTCCCAGTCCCGTCCGCGAGAATGGAAGTCGCGGCCCACCACCGCGAAGTCGTCGGGACGTGCGCCGACTCCGAGCCCCAGCGTGAAGCGGCCACCGGAAAGGTGGGCCAGGCTTGCCGCCTGCTTCGCGAGCAGCACCGGGTCGCGCGTCGGCCCGAGCAGCACGTCGGTCATCAGGCCGATCGTGCGGGTCGCCCCGGCGGCGGCCGCCAGCGCGGTGAGCGGTTCGTAGTTGGGGTACGCGATCCGGTCGATCACGCCGAGCGTGCCGAAGCCACGCCGCTCGGCCCGCCGCGCCCACTCGAGGACGACGTCGCCCGGCACCCCGGGGATGACCGTCGGCAGCCCGATCCCGATGCGCATCTCAGCTCTCCAGCTCGGTGTCCGGACCGCGCCGAAGCTCGGCGGCGAACCCCAGCACCTCGCCGGCCAACCGTGCCCGGTCCGCATCGTCCTGCATGATGGCCGAGGTCGCCAGCGCGCGGATGCCCAGCGCCTCGATGGAGGCCGCCTGCGCCTCGTCCGCCCGATCGATCAGCAAGCCGTCGAGCAGCCCGGGGTACCGGTCGGCGTAGTGACGGGCCACCCCGAGTGCGCTGGACTCGCCGCCCAGCGTCTCGAGCATGCGGTCCGCCGGACCCTTCAGGGCGACGCCCGCCACGATCGGGCTCACACCGACAACGGGGGCCGCCGCGGCGATCAGCGCCGCCGCCATGCCGGGGAGCGACAGGATCGTCCCGATGCTGACGAACGGGTTGGACGGCGCGATCACGAGCGCCTCCGCAGCGTCCACCGAGGACAGCACGCGCTCCGTCGGCCGGGCGTCCTCGATCCCTTCGAACCGGACTTCCAGCGCGTCGTCGGCATGCCGGCGCGCCACGAACCACTCCTGGAAGTCGAGCCACCCGCCGGCCGTCCGCACGCGGGTGCGCACGGGCCGGTCGCTCATGGGCAGGATCCGGGCCCGGACGCCCAGCGCCTGCGCCAGCTCGCCCGTCACGTCGGTCGGCGTCGCCCCGCCGCGGAGCCGCGTGGTGCGCACGAGGTGCGTGGCCACGTCGCGGTCGCCCAGGCGGAACCAGGTCGGCGCTCCGTACCTGCCGAGCATCTCGTGCGCCGACCATGTCTCGTCGCGCAACCCCCAGCCGGTCTCCGGGTTGGCCAGCCCCGCCAGCGTATAGAGCACCGTGTCGACGTCGGGCGAGACCACGAGGCCGTGCAGTTCGAGGTCGTCACCGGTGTTGACAATGACGGTCAGCTCGACGCCGGGGAGCATCGACAGCCCGTGCGCGAGTTTGGCGCCCCCCACGCCGCCCGCCAGCACAGTCACGCGGGTAGGGAAGTGTGAGGGGTCCTGTCCGGAGGTCGGCCGCCCTTTCCGCTCCGCCCGGGCGGCACGACCCGCCGGCCACCCCTCGCCCTTGCCACGTACCTGCTGCGTCATGCCGTCAGGCCGGGCAGCACTTCCCGGCCGAACGCGTCGATCCACTCGCGCTGGTTGCGGCCCACGTTGTGCAGGTAGATCTTCGTGAAGCCCATGTCGAGGTAGCGCTGGATCTCGCGCCGGTGGGCCTCCAGGTCGTCCGAGATCAGCATCCGTCCCTTGAAGTCGTCGATCCGCACGAGCCCGGCGATCGCCTCGAGGACCTGCGGCGTGCGGATGTCCTGCTTGGCGAACTTCATGCCCCCGTTGGGCCACTCCTCAAGCGCGTTCCGTTCGGCCTCCGGCTGTGTCGGCGCCCAGGACAGGTGAAGCTGGAGGATCCGGGGCATCGTGGAGGGGTCCTTCCCGGCCTCCCGAGCCCCCTTGTCGAAGCGGGCGAACACCGCGTCGATCTTCTCGTCGGCCGCCCCGACCGTGATGATCCCGTCGCACAGGCGACCCGTCTTCTCGGCCGTGACCGGCCCTGCCGTCGCCACGTAGATCGGCGGCGGCGTCTCGGGCATGGTCCAGA
>JAJYDP010000652.1 GCA_021777365.1 Chloroflexota bacterium
CCCCGGCTCCGCTGGCGACGGCGCCAGCGTGCCCACGCCGCTCTCCGGGCTGGCGGAGCCTCCCCTGGTCCGGCGGCCGACCGGGATTGGCGAGCTGGACCGGGTCCTGGGCGGAGGGCTGGTCCCGGGGAGCCTGGTGCTCCTGGGGGGTGAGCCCGGCGTCGGCAAGTCCACCCTGGTCCTCGCGGCGGCCGCGGGCATCGCCACGGTCATCGACACCGGGGAGCGTGTCGCGCTGTCCGGGAGCGCGGGGGTTGTCCTGTATGCCAGTGGCGAGGAATCGACCGGTCAGCTGCGGCTCCGGGCGAGCCGGCTGGGACTCACCGAGGGTCCCGCCGGCGAGGCGATCCTCGTGGTCGCGGAGACCGACGTGGAGCGCATAGTGGAGCGGGCGAAGGCCGTGCACCCGACCGTGCTCGTCGTCGACTCGATCCAGACGGTGGCGCTGGATGCGCTCGACGGCCCGCCGGGGTCGGTGGGCCAGGTCCGCGAGTCCGCCCTGCGGCTCCTCCAGTACGCCAAGGGCGATGGCGTCCCGGTGGTGCTCGTCGGGCACGTGACGAAGGACGGGGGCCTGGCGGGCCCCAAGACGCTGGAGCACCTGGTCGACGCCGTCCTGACCCTCGAGGGCGAGCGCGGCGGCGGCATGCGGCTGCTCCGGGCGACGAAGAACCGCTTCGGTTCGACGGAAGAAGTGGGTGTCTTCGCGATGGGCGAGGACGGGCTGCGCGAGGTTGCCGACCCGGCCCGCGCGTTCCTTGCCGAGAACGGGCCGGCCGCGCCGGGCTCGGCCATCGCCGCGACGCTCGAGGGGAGCCGCCCGCTGCTGGTCGAGGTGCAGGCGCTGGTGGCGCCTGCGGCATACGGGGTGCCGAGGCGGACCGCGACCGGGGTCGACCAGAACCGGCTCGCGCTGCTCCTGGCGGTGCTTGCCCGGCGGGCCGGCATCGCGCTCGCGTCGCACGACGTCTACGCCAGCGTCGCCGGCGGGCTCGCCATCGAGGAGCCCGCGCTCGATCTCCCGCTCGCGCTGGCCCTGACCTCGTCGCTGCGGGATCGTCCGGTGCTCCCCGGCACCGTGGCCGCCGGGGAGATCGGTCTCCTCGGCGAGCTGAGACCGGTGACGGGGCTCGGCAGGCGCCTCCGCGAGGCGGAACGGCTGGGATTCGAACGGGCGATCGTGCCGGCCGAACGGGGAGGGTCCGAGGAGCGCCAGCCGGACCGCATCGGGCGCCTGCGCGTGGTGAGCTGCCGCACCCTGCGCGAAGCCGTAGGGCTCGCGCTGGCGCCGGCGGCGGCAGCGCCGGTCGGATCCTGATCCCAGACCGCGGCGGGCCCGGGCGGGCAGGGCCCTGTGGTACGCTCGCCTGCCGGATGTCCAGATTTGTACGAGTGCTGGGCGCGATCCTCGGCATGCTGGTCGGCCTCCAGCTCGCGTCGCTGGACGTGGGCGGCAGGGGGCTGTTCAGCGAGACGCCCAGCGGTAACTTCCTGCTCGCGGTGTGGGTCGTCGCGTGGCTCGCGGTCGGCTTCCTGATCCTGCCCTACCTGACCATCGAGCCGGCCGGGTGGCTGATCCGCGGCGTGCGCACGCTCTCGACCGGCGAGTTCGTGACGGCCATCGCGGGGCTCCTGATCGGGCTCCTGATGGGGCTCTTGCTGGGCCTGCCGCTCGCGCGCTTTCCCGATCCCTACGGCCGCTACCTGCCCATCGGCGTGTCGCTCGTCCTGGGGCTGGGGATGCTGGGGCTCACCGTGGCCAAGCGGCACGACCTGGCCGAGGCGATCGAAGCGCTGGGCCTGATCCCCGCCCATCGCGAACCGGCGGTGCCGCCGGGCGCCCCGTTCATCGTCGTCGACACCAGCGCCATCATCGACGGCCGCATCGCCGACGTCGTGGCGAGCGGGTTCCTCTTCGGCACCCTGATCGTTCCCCGCTTCGTGCTGGCCGAGCTCCAGTACATCGCGGACCAGTCCGACGCCCGGAAGCGGGCGCGCGGCCGCCGCGGTCTGGACATCCTCAACGAGCTGCGGCGCAGCGACCGGATCAAGGTCGAGATCAGCGAGGAGGACCCGCCGGGGATCCCGGAGGTGGATGCCAAGCTCGTGGCGGTCGCCAGGACCCGCGGCGGTGCCATCCTGACCAACGACCTGAACCTGAACAAGGTCGCCGAGCTCGAGGGACTCCGGGTGCTCAACGTGAACTCCCTCGCCAACGCGGTGAAGCCGGCGTTTCTCCCGGGCGACCAGATCCACGTCCACGTGATCCAGGAGGGCAAGGAGCCCGGGCAGGGGGTGGCGTTCCTCGACGACGGGACAATGATCGTGGTTGAGGGAGGCGCACGCCGCATGGACCGCGAGCTGAGCGTCACGGTCACGCGCGTGCTCCAGACGGTGGCCGGGCGGATGGTCTTCGCCCAGCCCGTGGACGACTGAGGTGGACCGCGGATCGGTCGACGCGGTGGTCGTGGCCGCCGGAGCGAGCACGCGCATGGCCGGCGGCGACAAGCTGGCCGCGCCGCTCCTGGGGCGCCCGCTGCTCGCCTGGACGCTGGACGCGCTCGCATCCGCGTCCAGCGTGCGCCGGCTCGTCGTGGTGACGGCGCCGTCGCGGGTCGACGACCTGGCCGCACAGCCGTGGCTGCGATCCCACGACGCGCGGGTGGTGGCCGGTGGGGCCAGGCGCCAGGAATCCGTGGCGGCTGGCGTGGCAGCCACCGAGACGGCGGTGGTCCTCGTGCATGACGGGGCCCGCCCGCTGGTGACCCCCGCCCTGGTCGACGCGGTCGCGCTGGCCGCCGAGATCGACGGGGCGGCAATCCCGACGGTGCCGGTGGCCGAGACGCTGAAGCGAGTGTCCGGCCGTCGCGTCGGGGAGACCGTGGATCGCTCCGGTCTCGCTGCGGCCCAGACGCCGCAGGGCGCGCGCCGCGTACTGCTGGAGGAGGCATGGTCGCGCTTCCCCGCGAGCGACCCGCGCGAGTTCACCGACGAGGCGGCCCTCCTGGAGGCCGCGGGGATCCCTGTCACCGCCGTTCCAGGGGAGGCGGCGAACCTCAAGGTCACCGTGCCCGAGGACCTGGAACGCGCCGAGGCGATGCTGGCATCGCGCGCGGGTGCGCCACGGGTGGGGCATGGTGCCGACGAGCACCCGTTCGGCGAGGGGACGGGCCTTGCGCTGGGGGGAATCGTCATCGAGGGCGCGCCCCGCCTCCGCGGTCACTCCGACGGGGACGCGGCGCTCCACGCGGTGGCCGACGCGCTCCTGGGCGCCGTGGGACTGGGCGACCTCGGCCGGGCGTTCCCCGCGGGCGACCCGGCGACGGGGGGCATCGCCAGCGGCGAGCTGCTCGGGGCGGTGGTGGCCCAGATCGCCGCAGCCGGCTGGCGCCCGGCCGCGGTGGATGTCACGATCCGTGGGGCACGACCCCGGTTCGGTCCCGCCCGGCTCGGGGCGATGCGCGACGCGATCGCGGAGCTGGTCGACCTGGGGCCCGGGGCGGTCGAGGTGAAGGCATCGACCGG
>JAJYDP010000021.1 GCA_021777365.1 Chloroflexota bacterium
GGAGCGCGCGGGCGATGACGAGCCGCTGGATCTGCTGGGTTCCCTCGTAGAGCTGGGTGATCTTGGCGTCCCGCATCATCCGCTCGACCGGGTACTCCGTGATGTAACCGTACCCCCCCAGGACCTGGACGGCGTCGGTCGTCACCGCCATGGCGGTGTCGCCCGCGAAGAGTTTACACATGGCGGCCCAGCGGGCGGCGTCGGCTGCGCCCCCTTCGATCTGCTCACAGGCCTCGTAGAGGAGATGCCGCGCCGCCTCGGTCCTGGTCGACATGTCGGCCAGCATGGCCCCCACCATCTGGTGCTCGCCGATGGGCTTGCCGAACTGCACGCGCTGGCGCGCGTAGTCGACCGCGACGTCGATCGCGCCCTGCGCGATCCCCACCGCCTGGGCGGCCACCCCCGGCCGGCTCCGGTTGAGCGTCTGCATGGCGATCCGAAAGCCCTCGCCCACCTCCCCGACGCGATTGGCGTCGGGCACGCGCACGCCGTCGAACACCAGCTCCGCCGTGGGTGACCCGCGGATCCCCATCTTGTGCTCCAGGCGCGCGACCTGGAACCCTGCCATGCCCCGCTCGACGTAGAAGAAGCTCAGGTCCCGGTGCCGCCCCGCCTCCGGGTCCGTCACGGCGAGCACGGCCACGAGGTCGGCCTCGCTGCCGTGACTGATGAAGCGCTTGGTCCCGTCGATCCGCCATCCGTCGCCGTCACGCACGGCCCGGGTGCGGATGCCAGCGGAGTCGGACCCCGCTCCCGCCTCCGTGAGGGCGAAGGCGTTGAGCAGCTGGCCGCTCGCGAGCCCCGGGATCCAGCGCCGCTTCTGGTCGTCGCTGCCGGCGAGCTGCAGGGGAAGCGACCCGAGGGCCTGCACCGCGAGGATCAGCCCGCTGGTGGCGCAGACGCGGCTGACCTCCTCGATCATCAGGCAGTTGGTGAGGAGCGTGCCACCCAGTCCGCCGTGCTCCGGGGGGTAGATGAGCGCGAAGACATCGTGCTTCGCGAACAGCTCCACGATGTCCCGCGGGAACTCCCCGGCCTGGTCGATCTCTGCGGCCCGTGGGGCGATTCGCTCGCGGGCCAGCTCGCGCACAGCATCCCGCAGATCGATCTGCTCCTGGGTCAGGCGGCTGGTCATGGCTGGATGCCCTCCTGTCCGTGCCCGCCCGTCGGGGCATGAGCTGGAATCGCGGGGGCCGGTGGCAGGCTCGCGGGCACCGGCGGCAGGCTCGCCGCGAGCAGCTCGGCGATGTCGATCGTCTGCACGCCCTCGCGTCCCGTACCTGCGTCCACGGCATCCGCCATCCCGTCACGCATCATCACGAGACAGAACGGGCAGGCGGTCGCCACCGCGTCCGCGCCCGTCTCGAGCGCCTGCCGCGTCCGCTCCGCGTTGATGCGGATCCCGCGGCGCTCCTCCATCCACATCCGGCCGCCGCCGGCGCCACAGCAGAAGCTCTGCCGCCCGCGGCGGTCCATCTCGCGCAGCTCCAGGCCGGGCACTGCCGCCAGGACCGCCCGCGGCTCCTCGACCACCCCGTTGTACCGGGTCAGGTAGCAGGAGTCGTGGTAGGTCACGGAACGCCCGCCGCCCGCCGGTTCCGGTTCCGCGGTCCCACCGGCCCCGGAGCGAAGCCGCCCATCGGCCACCAGGCGCGCCAGGTACGCGCTGTGATGCACCACCTCGTACCGGCCGCCGAACTGCGGGTACTCGTTGGCGAGCGTGTTGAAGCAGTGCGGACACGCGGTCAGGATCAGGGGCGGACGGTAGCGGTCCAGCGTCTCGACGTTCGCCTGCGCGAGCATCTGGTACAGGTACTCGTTGCCCATGCGGCGAGCAGGGTCGCCGGAGCAGCTCTCCTCCTGGCCGAGCACCGCGAACCGGACGCCTGCGGCATGCAGGCACGTGACGACCGCGCGGGCCACGCGGCGGTTCCGGTCGTCGAACGCGGCCGCGCATCCGACCCAGTACAGCACCTCGAACGCCGGGGGGGTCTCGCCGTTCCCGCCGCCGGCGCCCCTCCGTGCGACCACGTCCGCCGCGACGGGGACATCGAAGGGCAGCCCCCTCGCCCAGTCGAGCCGGGCGCTGCGCGGCTGCCCCCACGGGTTCCCGTGCCGCTCCATGTTGGTGAACGCGACCGTGACCTCCTGGGGGAACCGGCTCTCCTCGAGGACCAGGTTCCGTCGCAGCCCCACGATCTTGTCGACGTGCTCGATGGTCACGGGGCACGCCTCGACACATGCACCGCAGGTCACGCAGTCCCACACCGCGTCGTAGGGGATCGCCGCATCCACGATCGGTCGTGCCAGGGCGCCGGCCAGGACGCCGGCCCGGGCGGCGGCGCTCCCGCCGGGGCGGTCGGCGGCGGGCATTCCGGGGGCGTCGGACGGGCGGATCCACGGGATCCGGGGCAGGCCCGGCAGCAGGACCGCGCCGGCCTCGGCGTCGATCGCCATCTGGCGGAGGCCCATCACGAAGGTCTTGGGGTTGAGCGGCTTGCCCGTGGCCCAGGCCGGGCACTGCGCCTGGCAGCGCCCGCACTCGGTGCAGGTGAACGCGTCGAGCAGGTCCTTCCAGCCGAGATCCGCGACCGACCGGACGCCGAACGTTCCGGTCTCGGCCTCCAGGTCCATGGGCGGGAGCTCGCCGCGAGGGCGGAGCTTCCGGAAGGCGGTATTGAAGAACGCGGTGGCCACGTGCAGGTGCTTGGAGCCGGGCAGGTAGACCAGGAAGGCGGAGACGAGCAGGATGTTGGCCCACCATGCCAGCGCGAAGATCGCTGCCTGCGCGGCCGGTGCCAGCGGATTCGCGATCAGCTGCCCCAGGGGCCGGGAGACGAGCTCCGCGGGCGCATACGGATCGCCGTAACGGGCCAGCCTGAACGCCTCGGCGATCAACTCGGTGGCGACGATCCCGCCGATCAGCACCAGGATCATGAGGGCGTCGCGCGAGAGCGTGATCCGTGCCGGCCGGGTCACCAGCCGTCGAAAGGCCGCGTAGACGACGGCCACGAGCACCGCCACGGCGAGGACGTTCCCGGCCGCCAGGACAGCCCGCCACACCCAGCCGTCCACGGGCCAGGCCAGGACGGTCTCCACGAGGCCGGCGGTCACCCGGTTGGCCGTGCCGATGGTCAGGACCACGAAGCCCCAGAAGATCGCGGCGTGCATGATGCCGGCGCGGAGGTCCCGGAACATGCGGACCTGCGCGATCGAGTACACGCCGAGGGACCTGAGCCGCTGCCCGGGCCGATCGCCGACCGACGACGCGCGTGCGGCGGCGAACACGCGGAGGTGCCGCGCCATCTGCAGGGCGAACACCACGATCGCAGCGAGGAAGACGAGGGGGGCGAGGGGGTAGAAGGGAACCTCCGAGGTCATCGCGTGCCCTCCCCTGGCGGATGATCGCCGCCGGCCAGCACCTCGAGCGCGTGCGGGATGAGCGCCGCGATGGCCTCGAGCGACTCCAGCGCCCCTTGCGGGCTGCCGGGCACCACGACGATCAGCGAGCTCCCGAGGACGCCACCGAGCGAGCGAGACAGGGCCGCCAGCGGCGTCGAGCGTGACCCCGCGGACCGCATCAGCTCGCCCAGGCCCGGCACCTCGTAGTCCAGGATCGGCCGGACCGCCTGCGGGGTCACGTCGCGCGGCCCGAGTCCCGTCCCGCCGGCCACCACGACCAGCGCGTGGTCGGCGGCGGCCGCCCGCACGGCGCCCGCGATCGGAACGGCGTCGTCCGGCACCAGGCCGAGATCCGGCGCGTGGCCGAGCGCCCGCAGCCGTGCCGCAAGGCGCGGACCCGTCTCGTCGGGACGCTCCCCGCGCGCCGAGCGGTCGCTCACGGTGAGGACGTAGGCCCGCGCCACGTCAGGTGCCCCGCGGCACGCCGTAAGACGCGGGGGTCATCGCGCGTCGCGGCGCGCGGCCCGCCGGGGGCCGCGCGTGCCGGGCGGCAGCCGGCCGCCCCCGGCGGGCTCCGGGCCCGCCGGGCGGTGCCACTCGCCGGACGCACCACCGGACTTCTCGAGCAGCCGCACGTGCCGGATCTCGGCGCCGCGGTCCACTCCCTTCAGCATGTCGTAGACCGTGAGCGCCGCCACCGATGCCGCCGTCAGCGCCTCCATCTCGACCCCGGTCTGGGCGATGGTGGCGGCCGTCGCACGGACGCGGAGGGTGGACGCGGCCCGGTCCGGCGTCACCTCCACCACCAGGTCGGTCAACGGGATCGGGTGGCAGAGGGGGACCAGCTCGGACGTGCGCTTGCCGCCCATCACGCCGGCCAGCTCCGCGACCGTGAAGACGTCGCCCTTCGGCACGTCCCCGTCGATCACCAGGCTGAGCGTGTCCTGCGACACCACCACCTCGGCCTCCGCCACCGCCCGGCGGACGGTCGGGGGCTTCCCGCTGACGTCCACCATGCGGGGCCTGCCCGCCCGGTCGACGTGGGTGAGCCGGCGGCGGGCGCTGCGCGGCGCTCCCGGCTCGTTCATCGCGCCACTCCGGCGTGGCTCATCATGCCCCTCCCCGGTGGATCGTCACGAGCCCTCGTCCTCCAGCTCCCACACCTCGACCTCGCTCCCTGCCGGGAGTCCCGGCACGTCCTCCGGGACCACCGCGAGCCCATCGGCCGCCGCCAGCCCCGAGAGCATGTGGGATCCCTGTCCCTTCACGGGGCGCGCCAGGTAACGGTCCGGCCATGCCGGATCGCGCTCCAGCCGGACGCGCAGGAAGGCACGCCGTCCGGACGACTTGGTCACCGGCTCTGCCAGCGTGGCCCGCACGCGGCGCCGATCCGTCTCCTCGCCCCTGCCGCCCAGCGCGCGCAGGAGCGGCCGGACGAACAGCTCGAACGTGACGAATGCGCTCACCGGGTTGCCCGGGAGGCCGAACAGCGCGACCGGACGATCGGGATCGGCGGCGTCGCCGCCCCGTCCGGCCGTGGTCCACCCGAACGCCAGCGGCTTGCCGGGCTGGATCGCGACCCGCCAGAACGCCACCTCGCCCAGCGTCTCGAACGCGTCCTTGACGTGATCATGCGCCCCGACCGACACGCCGCCGCTGAGCACCACCACATCGGACCGGGCGACCGCTTCCGCGAGCATGCCGGCCAGCGTGAACGGATCGTCGGACGCGATGCCGAACGACGTGGCGACGGCTCCCGCGGCTCGCGACTGGACGAGCAGCGCGGGCGTGTTGCTGTCGTGGATGCGGCCGCTGCCCAGCGGATGCCCGGCGGGCGTCAGCTCGTCGCCGGTGGCAAGGATGCCAACCCTCGGTCGCCGGTACACCGCGACGTGCGCCACCCCGCACGCCGCGGCAAGGGCCACCGCGGCCGGCCCGAGCACCCGACCGGCCTGCAGCACCGTGTCGCCCAGGCGAACGTCCTCTCCGGCACGCCGCAGGTTCGCGCCCGGCTGCACCGGAACGCGCACCCGCACCGAGTCCGGCAGCGCCGACACGCCGGCCGGCGCGTCGGTGTCCTCCACCGGCACCACGGCATCGGCCCCCGCCGGGATCATCGCGCCGGTCGTGATGCGCAGCGCGGTCCCGGGCTCCACGGCGCGAGCCGGCACGTGGCCCGCGGCGACCTCCCCGATCACGCGGAGCTCGACCGGTGCCGCTTCCGACGCCCGGGCCACGTCGGCCGAGCGGACCGCGAACCCGTCCATCGCGGTGTTGTCCCACGGCGGGAGCGACGTTCCGGCGACGACCGGGGCGGCCAGCACCTGGCCGGCGGCATCCTCGGGGACGGCGTCCTCCACCGGCAGCGGCCGTGCGCCGGACAGGACGCGCTCGAGGGCCTCCTCGAGGCGCAGCATGCGGCCGTTCTCCGGCGAGGTCATGGACCGGGCGCTCGTGTCACGGCCCGCGCGCCCGGCGACGCCCCCGCACGTTCCAGCACCCGCAGGCGCGCGGTCGCCAGGAACCACGCGGCCGCACACAGCAGCAGCGTAACCGCGGCCAGGGTCATCGTGATCAGCTCCCAGAACGGCGTGGGGTACAGCTGGACCATGCGCTCGGTCGCGACGTTGAACTCCCAGTTCCCCTGCGGGAAGAAGATCTCGTGGAACAGGGTGAAGGCCGTGTCGAAAGCGACGGCGAAGAAGAGGCCGATCGCACAGAACGCCGCCGCCAGCGCCACGGCCCCGTCTCGGACGGCTCGCCAGGCCCCCGGATCGCGCCGCCGTGGCATGAGCGTCACGATGAGTGCGATGGCCCCGAGAACCACCAGGGCCAGGAACGCGTGCAGCAGGTTCGAGGCGTCGCGCAGGTGCGAGGCCTCGGCCGCGTCGTAGAAGCGCGGCCCCCCGGGCGTTGCCGGAAACGCGAAGGTGGCCGGCCCGAAGACCAGCTCCGCCATGGTCCGGTCCGACACGTTGTGCGTGGCCGAGGCGGTCATGCCCAGGATCCCGGCACTGCCGGCACTGTCCAGCGCGGCGTGAACGTACAGAGGATCGAGCAGCGCCACGACCGCGAGGCCGAGAATCGAGAGCGCGACGCCCGCGCCGATGACCACCCGGACCCCCACGCCGGCTTGCGGGCCCGGCACGGCTACTCCTCCTCGAGCGTCTGCGCCTGTTCCCACCAGCCCTCGACCGTCAGGTCATCCGGTGGCTCCACGCCCAGGATGCGTGCGGCCCGCGCAAGGCGCGCGCGCAGCTCGTCGAGCGACAGGACCAGCACCTGTGCGATACCCGTGACCCCGGCCTGCGTGAAGATCGCCTGCTCGAGCGGCCCGAAGCGAGCGAGATTGAGGAGCGTGGCCTCGTCGCGCCAGTCGCCGACGTCGTTGGTCGTGGCGCCCAGCTGATCGGCCAGGTACTGGCGGCGCGTGGGCGTCTCCGAGACCTCGAGCAGCAGGCCCGTGGTGAAGATGCCCTGGCGATCGAGTCGCTCCTGGTAGACCAGGGGCACGCGCTGGAGCTGCGAGAGGGGCGGCACGATTCGCGGGTCCTCCTGCTGCGAGCGCGCCGGAGCTGGCGCGTTTCGCCGGCCGCTCGCCGCTGCCGGCGCGGTGCGCTGGTGCTGATTATGCCGCGTCGCCCCGCCGGTTACTTCGGGTCGCCCCAGACCGTGTAGTGCCAGCCCTTGGCGGCCTCGCCGGTGAGCTCGATCATCACGTGCTTGACGTTGGTGTACTCCTCGAACGAGTACGCCGACAGGTCCTTGCCGAAGCCGGACTGCTTGAACCCGCCGTGCGGCATCTCGCTCGTGAGCGGCAGGTGGTCGTTGACCCAGACGCCGCCGAACTCCAGGGCCTGTGCCGCCCGCATCGCGCGGAAGACGTCCCGGGTCCAGACCGAGCTCGCCAGCCCGTACCGCACGTCGTTCGCCTTCGCCAGCGCCTCCTCCTCGGTGTCGAACGGGAGCGCCGTGAGGACGGGGCCGAAGATCTCCTGCTGCACGATCTCGGAGTCCTGCTCGACGTGGTCGACCAGGGTCGGCTGGAAGAACGCGCCCGTGAGCCCGGGGACCGCTGCGCGTTCACCGCCGACGAGCACGCGGGCGCCCGACTGCCGGGCCCGGTCCACGAACCCCTGGACCCGCTGCAGCTGCTGCTCGCTGATCAGGCTCCCCATGTCGGTGCTGGCATCCCGGGGATCCCCGACCCGCACCGTGCGCAGGTGGCCCACCAGCAGCTCCAGGAACCGCTCGTACACCTCCCGCTGGACATAGATCCGGGTGGCGGCGGTGCAGTCCTGGCCGGCATTGACCAGCCCCCCGACCACGGCGCCGCGGGCGGCCGCCTCCAGGTCGGCGTCGGCATACACGATGAACGGCGCCTTGCCGCCCAGCTCGAGGTGCAGGCGCTTCAGTGTCCCGCTGGCGGCCGCCTGGATCTTCTTGCCGGTCTCGGTGTCGCCCGTCAGAGAGACCATGTCGATGTCCGGATGCGCCGCGATGGCGGCGCCCACCAGGTCTCCCCTGCCGGTGACGATGTTGAGGACGCCGTCGGGCAGGCCGGCCTCCTTCGCCAGCTCGCCGAGCATCAGCGTCGTCAGAGGGGTCGCGGTGGCCGGCTTCAGCACCACGCTGTTGCCGGCGGCCAGCGCCGGCCCGATCTTCCAGATCGCCATCATCAACGGGTAGTTCCACGGCGCGACCTGGCCCACCACGCCGATGGGCTCCCGGCGGATCAGGCTGGTGTGGCTCCCGCTGTACTCGCCGGCGGCTTTCCCCTCGAGGTGACGGATCGCGCCGGCGAAGAAGCGGAGGTTGTCGGCGGCGAACGGGAGGTCGGAATCGCGGCGCAGCTTGATCGCCGTCCCGGTCTGGGCGGTCTCGACCTCGGCCAGCTCGCCGGCGTGCGTGTCGATGAGGTCAGCGAGGCGATCGAGGATCGTGACCCGTTCGGGCCCGTACATGCCCCGCCAGCGCCCGTCGCGGAAGGCCTTCCGGGCCGCGGCGACGGCGCGATCCACGTCCGCGGGGGTGCCCGAGGGCACGCGCCCGACCAGATCGCCGGTGGCCGGGTTGCGGACCTCGATCCACTCTCCGCCCGACGACTCGACCCATTCGCCGTCGATCAGCATCCTGCGGTCAGTGACGGTGGCGATGGCCATGGCTCGCTTCGCTCCTCGCGCTCGGGGCCGCGGGTCCACCCCGCCGGCCACCCTGTTCCGGGTACCGCAGTGTAGCGCAGGCGGCGACCGGCCTTCCCGGCGCAGCCCGCGGCTTCCGTCGCGCCGACGGGTCATTGCGACGAGATTCGTCGCGGCGATGGCCCCGGCACGTTCCATTCGAATGGGCGACGGGACGGACGGAGCTCAGCCGGCGGGAACCCCCCGGACCGGGAGCGTGGCCGCGAAGGCCTGGAGGCGGGCCGCCAGCCGTGCCGGGTGCTGGAGCGGCACGTCGTGGATCGAGTCCTCGAACCACTCCACGCTCACCGCCGCGCCGGCGCGCCGGAGGATCGCCTGGGCGCGCTCCACCGTGCGCTCCTTCCGTTCGATGAAGCGCTGCTCGCGGCCCTCGACGTTCGCCCGGCGGGCCGGCAGCAGCAGGACGGGGCAGCGGACTCGCTCGTAGAGCTCGCTCGGTCGCTGTTCCCACATGGCCCGCAGGATCCGCATGTGGCGCTCCCGGGAGAGACGCGAGCGGATGGTGCCGTCGGCCAGCTCCTCGAAGTTGTGGCGCATGGCCGCCTCGATCGAGGCGTCCCAACCCGTCGCGCTCCACCACCCCGACGCCCGCGCCGAGAACTCGCTCCAAGTCATGGGGGTGAGCCTGGGCGGGGCCAGCTCCTGCTCCGTCTCCTCCCACGACATGTGCGCCTGCAGTTCGATGAAGCCCCCGTCGACCAGCACGATACCGGCCGGCACCTCCGGGTGGCGGGCGGCATACTCGAGCACCACGTTGCCGCCCCACGAGTGCCCCACCAGCACCGGACGAGGCCCGGCGAGCCCGTCCCACCCCAGGGCGACGAGGGCGCCGTGCAGGTCGGTCGTGATCGTCGCGAAGTCGTAGCCGTCGTCGGGCCGATCGCTCTCGCCGTGGCCGCGCGCGTCGAGCGCCACCACGTCGCGGCATGCCCCGGAGGGGATGCCGGCCGCCAGCCGGGATGCCACGGGCCCCCAGAACCCCGCCGACGACGCCAGGCCGTGGTGCAGCAGGATCGGCGGGGGCTCGATGTCTCCCGTGTCGGGCGCCCACCGCAGGGCCGACACGCGGATGCCGGAGCCCGGAAGGTCGCGCCGGGACGCGGTCGAGGCGAGATCCACGCGTCGAGTCTATTGCGGGACCGGAATCGGCGCGCCGCCCTCTCCGTCCAGGCGCGCGGCGTGCGCCCGCACGCGTTCCCAGGCGAGCGCGACATGGCGCGCCTCGGTGCGGACGCTGCCGATCGCCAGCCGCAGCGTCATCCGGTCGAACAGCCGCGTGTGCGAGAGGAAGACGAGCCCCTCGCGGTTGACGGCCTCGAGGAGCGCCGTGTTCATCCGGTCGAGCTCGGCGCGTACCTCCGGCTCCTCCTCGCGGCCCGCGAACCGCCGTGGCCGCCAGCGGAAACACACCGTGGAGAACGGAACCGGTGCCAGACGTTCCGCATCCGGTTCGTCATCGACCCACCGGGTGAACTGCTGCGCCAGATCGAGATGCTCGCGCAACCTGGTTCGCATCCCCTCCAGCCCGAAGTAGCGGAGCAGCATCCACATCTTCAGGGCGCGGAAACGCCGCCCGAGCTGCGGGGTGTACTCGTTGAAGTCGTGCACCGCGCGCTCCCGGTCGAGCGTCCGGAGGTACTCGGGCACCAGGCTGAACGCGGCACGCACGACCTCGGGACGGCGCGTCAGGAACAGCGAGGCGTCCAGCGGCGTGAAGAGCCACTTGTGCGGGTTCACCACGATCGAATCCGCGCGCTCCCATCCGGCGAACGGCTCGCGGCATTCGGGGAGCAGCGCGGTCGCGCCCGCGTACGCGGCGTCCACGTGCAGCCACAGCCCCTCGCGCTCGGCGACGTCTGCGATGGCCGGCGTCGGGTCGATCGACGTGGGGCCGGTGGTCCCGATGGTCGCCACCACCGCGCAGGGCACGTGCCCCGCGGCGCGGTCCTCGCGGATCGCCGCCTCCAGCGCCGCGACGTCCATGCGGTACGCGCCGTCGACCGCGATCCGGCGGGTCCCGGCCCGCCCGATGCCGAGCGTCATGGCCGCCTTCTCGATGGAGCTGTGCGCCTCGGTCGAGGCATAGATGCGCAGGGCGGGGTGACCGGCCAGCCCGTCGGCCGAGGCATCGGTGCCGCCGACGGCCTGGCGCGCGCCGGCGAGCCCGATGAGGCTGCTCGTCGAGGCGGTGTCCGTGAAGAATCCGTCGAAGGTGCCGGGCAGCCCGAGCCCCTGCCGCAGCCATCCGATGGTGACTTCCTCGAGCTCGGTCGCGACGGGCGAGGTCCGCCAGAGCATGGCGTTCCCCACGAGCGTCGCCATCAGCATCTCACCGAGGATGCCCGGCGCGGAGCCGCTGCTGGCGAAGTAGGCGAAGAACGCCGGGTGCTGCCAGTGCGTGACGTTCGGCTCGACCAGCGCCCGGTAGTCGGCCAGCACGTCGCCAAGGGGCTCCGGACGCTCGGGAGGCGCGGCGGGGAAGAGCGCGCGCAGTTCACCCGGTTCGACGTCCGGCAGCACCGGGAAGCGCTCCACGCCGGCGAGATAGTCGGCCATCAGGTCGGCCACCGCGTGGGCCGACCGGCGGAACGTCTCGGGGTCCATGTCGCCGTGCCCGGACGACTGGGCCAGGTCCAGCGTGCCGAACGCCGCTCGGAGCGCTTCGTCGTCGAGCGATGCCGGGGTGGGGTCGGGGAGGGTCGCACTCATTGGAGGAGTCTACCGAGGCGGGCGCCCTGGCGGTCGGCTGGCGGTCGGCTGGCGGCAGCCCGCCCGCTCCGGGCCCGGCGGGGCGCGGTAGGCTCACCTCATGGACGCGACGTTGTCACCCTGGACGAACCCGGCGCTCACCAGCCTCAACCGGCTGCCCATGCACGGCGTGCCCCACCTCGGGCGGCTCTCCCTCGACGGCCGCTGGCGCTTTCAGCTGCTCGAGCACGCCGGCGACGAGCCGGGCGAGACGTGGGCCGAGGTCGATGTGCCGGGCTGCTGGACCATGCAGGGGTTCGATGACCTGCCCCACTACACGAACGTGGCGATGCCCTTCGACCAGGCGCCGCCGCAGGTCCCGGAGCGGAACCCCACGGGCGTGTACGAGCGCGAGTTCGACCTGCCGGAGGCGTGGGTCGGCCGTCGCGTGGTGCTCCACGTGGGCGCAGCCGAGAGCGTGCTGATCGCCCACGTCAACGGGCGCGACATCGGCATCAGCAAGGACTCGCACCTTGCCGCCGAGTTCGACCTGACCGGCGTCGTGCGCCCCGGCGCGAACGTGGTCAGGCTGCGCGTGGTCAAGTGGTCCGACGCCAGCTACGTCGAGGATCAGGACCAGTGGTGGCATGGCGGGATCACCCGCTCCGTGTACCTGTACGCCACCGGCCAGGTGTACCTGGGGGACATCCGCGCCATCGCCGGCCTGACCGGGGACCTGGCGACGGGCACGCTGGACCTGCAGGTCGACGTCGGGTTCGCCGGGGAACCGGAGCGCGGCTGGAGCGTGGAGGCGCGGCTCGCGGGGGTGGACGCGCCGCTGCGCGCCGAGGTTCCCGTCGGCGATCACGGCGCCGAGGGCCACGAAAGCCGGGCCGACCTGGCGGCGCCGCACGTGTACCGCCAGGCACTGGTGAGCCGCCGGGCCGCCGGCTCGCCGCTCACGGACACGGAGCGGGAGGAGGTGTGGCCCGCCCTGTACGCGCAGCAGGTCCTGCCGCCGGACGGCAGGGTCGACCTCCACGTGGAGGTGCCCCACGTGGAGGCGTGGTCGCCGGAGACGCCGCGGCTGCACCCGCTGACGGTCGCCCTGCGCTCGCCCGAGGGAGATGTGGTCGAGGAGGCCGCCCTCCGCATCGGGTTCCGGCGCGTCGAGGTGCGGGGGCTGGAACTGCTGCTGAACGGCAGGCCGGTGCTCCTCCGCGGGATCAACCGCCACGACTTCGACCGGAACACCGGGCGCGTGGTCTCCGAGCAGGACATGCGCGCCGACGTGGTGCAGATGAAGCGGTTCGGGTTCAATGCGCTGCGCACGTCCCACTACCCGAACGACCCGGCGCTCCTCGATCTCTGCGACGAGTACGGGCTGTACGTGATCGCCGAGGCGGACATCGAGGCGCACGCGTTCTACGGTGCGCTGTGCGACGACCCGCGGTACCTCGGCGCCTGGGTGGACCGGGTGTCGCGCATGGTGCTCCGGGACAAGAACCACCCGTCGGTGATCCTGTGGTCGCTGGGCAACGAGTCGGGATACGGCGCGAACCACGAGGCCGCTGCCGCATGGGTCCGCCGGTACGACCCCAGCCGCCCCCTCCACTACGAGGGTGCGATCCGCTACGACTGGTCGAGCGACCAGGACGTGAGCGACATCACGTGCCCCATGTACCCGCCGATCTCCGCGATCGTGGATCATGCCGCGTCGGGACGGCAGCGCCACCCGCTGATCATCTGCGAGTACTCGCATGCCATGGGCAACAGCAATGGGACGCTCGCCGACTACTGGGATGCCATCGAGCGGACGCCCGGGTTGCAGGGCGGGTTCATCTGGGAGTGGTGGGACCACGGCCTCGTGCAGCAACTGCCGGACGGCCGCCGCCGCTGGGCCTACGGTGGCGACTTCGGCGACGTGCCCAACGACGGCAACTTCTGCCTGGACGGCGTGGTCTTCCCCGACCGCACGCCCAAGCCCGCCCTCTGGGAGCACCGGCAGCTCGCCGCGCCGGTGCGGGTCGCGGCGACGGCGGACGGCCTGAGGACGGGACGGATCGAGCTGCACAACCGCCAGGACGTCCGCGACCTCCGGTGGCTGCGCGCGCGCTGGGAGCTCTCGATCGACGGCGACCCGGTGGCCGGTGGCCCGCTCGAACTGCCGGCGGTCGCTCCGGGCGCGAGCGCCACGTTCATGCTGTCCGGGTGGAACCCGCCGCGGCCGGTGCCCGGACGGGAGCGCTGGCTGACGATCCGCTTCGTCACCGCGGGGCCGGAGCGCTGGGCGCCGGAGGGATTCGAGGTCTGCTGGGCCCAGGTGCCGCTGGACGAGGCCGGGCCGCGCCGTGCTTCGGCGGACCCCGACGGTCGCCCGGTCGACCTTGACGACCGGGGGTTCCTGCTGCACCCGCTCCTGGCCAGCCCGCCGGCGCTCTCGCTGTGGCGGGCCCCGACCGACAACGACCGGATCGGGGGCATGGCGGCGCTCTGGCAGGCGTGGGGGCTCGACCGGCTGGAGCGGCGACTGGTCTCCATCGACCGGCGGGACGGCGCGGCGGTGGTGGAGGCCGAGTACCGCACCGGCGCCGGTCACGCCGTCTCGCACCGGCAGACGCTGCGGAGCCTGGCGGGAGGCGGTCTGGAGATGGACGAGGAGGTCTCGATCCCCGCGGAGCTGGCCGATCTCCCCCGGATCGGGACGGTGCTCGAGATCGTGCCGGGCCTGGAGCGGCTCGAGTGGTTCGGCACCGGGCCGCACGAGACGTACCCGGACCGCCGCCGGGGAGGCGCGGTCGGCCGCTGGCGTTCCACCGTGACGGAGCAGTACGTGCCGTACGTCCGACCCCAGGAGAACGGCGGGCGCGCCGGCGTGCGCTGGCTCCGGCTCGACGACGGCGCGGGCCGGGGGGTCGAGATCGCGCTCGACCGGCCCCGGCAGGTCTCCGTGACGCATGTTCGCGCCGCGGACCTGGCGGCGGCCACCCACGACGTGGACGTCGTGCAGCGGCCGGAGACGGTCGTGCACCTGGACGCGGCCCACAGAGGCCTGGGCACTGCGAGCTGCGGCCCGGACACGCTGCCGGAGTACCTGGTGGGCCCGGGAACGCATCGCTGGTCCTGGCGGCTGCTGCCGACCGCCGCCGGATGATGGCGCCCGCCGGCTGCGGTATCGTCCGTGGGTGCGGGCTCACCCCGTCCCGGCACGTGCGCCGATCGCCGGCGTGCCCCCTCGGGCGGCCGCGCCACCGTCACCATGCGCAGGAGGCCCGCCAGGCATGCGTCCTTTCTTCGGCTACCACATGCCCAGCTTCACGTACCCCGGCGTGCCGGGCGAGCGGCTGTTCGACCGGCTGGTCGAGCTCGTGCAGGCGGCCGAGTCGGCGGGGTTCGACATGGTCACCGTGATGGACCACTTCTACCAGATCGGGAACGTCGGGGCCGAGGATGAGGCGATGCTCGAGGCGTACACGACGCTCGGTGCGATTGCCGCGCGGACGCGCCGTGTCCGGCTCGGGACGATGGTGACCGGCGTGACGTACCGCAATCCCGCGCTGCTGGCCAAGATGGTGACCACGCTCGACGTCGTCTCGGGCGGGAGGGCGGTGCTCGGGATCGGCGCCGGCTGGAACGAGTCCGAGCACCGCGGGTACGGCTTCGAGTTTCCGCCGATCCGCGAGCGGATGGATCGCCTCGACGAGGCGCTGGCGATCTGCCGGCTGATGTTCACCCAGGAGCGACCGAGCTTCGAGGGCCGGCACTACCGGATCGAGGAGGCGCTGAACAGCCCGCGCCCGATCCAGGCGGGCGGCCCGAAGATCCTGGTCGGTGGGGGCGGTGAGCGGAGGACGCTGCGCCTGGCCGCCCGATACGCCGACATGACGAACTGGTTCGGCACGCTCGACGAGCTCCGCCACAAGACCGAGGTGCTCCAGGAGCACTGCGAGGCGGAGGGCCGCGATCCCTCGACGATCCTCCGCACGGTCATGGCGCCGTTCGTGCTGGTGAACCACGAACGGGAGGCGCAGGCCACGCTGGATCGCCTGGCCCCGGCCCGCCGGGCGGCCTCGGCGGCCGTGACCCCCACGCAGGCGGCAGACGGCCTGCGGCCTTACATGGACGCCGGCTTCATGGGCTTCATCTTCCGGAACCCGACGCTCATGACACCCGAGTCACTCGGGCTGGCCGGAGAGCTGATCGCCCTGCTGTCCTGATCGTGCGCCCGTCCCCTGTGCCCGTGCGCGTTCGACCGCGATCCGGGCCAGGGCCCAGTCCTGGGCCGCGACGCCCACCGACTTGAACACGGTGCGCCCACCCGGCGGCGCGGTCGGTCGCGCCAGGAGCGCGCCGATCTCGACCAGTCGATCGGGTCGCAGGAGACCCCGGCGGATCGCCTGGATCAGGTCGCCCGCCTCGGCCATCGCCGCCTCGATCCGGTCGACGGCGACCACGGAGGCTCCGGCGAGCAGCTCGGCCGGGAGCTCGCACATCGTCTCGGTGTAGGCCCCGACCGCGTTGACGTGCACGGTCGGCGCGAGGTCCCGGGCCGCGAAGAGCGGCTCCGTGGCGGTGGTCGCGGTGCACACCACGTCCGCGCCGGCGATCGCGCCGGCCACGCTCGTGGCGACGACTCGAACGGGCTCCAGCTCCGCGGCCAGCCGCGCTGCCAGGGAGGCCGCGTGCGCGGGGTTCCTCGATGCGACGCGCACCTCGCAGATCGGCCGTACCGCGCACACCGCCCGGACCTGGTCGGGCGCCTGCCCGCCGGCGCCGATCATCGCCAGCACCCCGGCCTCGGGCGGCGCGAGCAGGTCCGTGGCCACGCCCGACGCCGCACCGGTTCGGAGCGCCGTGAGCGTGGTGCCATCGATGAGTGCCTCGGGCGTGCCCGTGTCCCCGTCGAACCAGACCACTACCGCCTGCACCACCGGCAGGCCTCGCGCGGCGTTCTGGCGCCGCACCGTCACCGCCTTCAGGACCGTGCCGATGCCCCGGCGGTCCGCGGCCAGCATCGCAAGCGCCTGTCCGCCCTCCAGGACCAGCCGCGACGGCTGCTCGATGTCGCCCGACGAGCCGGCGATGAAGCCGTCACGCACCGCGTCGATGGCCGTGCGAACCGGGACGAGCTCGCGGAGCCGCTGGGCCGGGATGACCAGCACGGCGCGTCAGGCTCCGGCCGTACCGCCGCTCGTGCCCGACGCACCGCCCCGGTCCGGTGCTTGGATCGCCGTGCCGGCGCCCCAGATGTCGCCCACGGTGAAGCCCGCCGGGAATGGGTCCTCCGGGTCGAGGACGTAGGTGGCGAAGCCGGTGATCCAGGCCGTTCCACTGATGGTCGGGACCACGGCCGGCCTGCCACCCACCGTGGTCTCCCGGACCAGCCGTCCGGTGAAGACGGTGCCCAGGATCCCTTCGTGGCGGAAGTCCTGGCCCAGCCCCAGCCTCCCGCGCGCATGCAGCGTGGCCATCTTCGCGCAGGTGCCGGTCCCGCAGGGAGAGCGGTCCAGTGCGCCCGTCCACGTCGCCGGCCGGTCCCAGTCGAGCTCGCCGGTCGATACCACCACCGTGTTCCGCAGGTCCGCGTACGGGCCGCTGGCCGGTCCCGAGAGGAGCGCGATGGTGGGCCCGACGATCCCGGGGTTGTCCGGGTGCGTGCAGGGGACCTGCTCGCGGGTGGCGGTCTTGATCATCTCGCCCACCCGGACCAGGTCGCGCGCCTCGTCCGGCGCCAGGCGGAGACCGAGGGCGCCTGCATCCGCGATCGCGTAGATCATGCCCCCGTACGCCACGTCCACCTTCACGGTGCCGAGACCCGGGACCTCGACGTCCGCGTCGAGCGCGAACACGAACGAGGGCACGTTCTCGAACGTGATGTGCCGGGCCTTGCCGTCCACCACGTCCGCCCGGATGCCGACCAGCCCGGCCGGCGACTCCAGCAGGAACTCCGTCACCGGCTCGCGTACCGGCACCATGCCCATCTCGATCAGCACGGTCGCGACGCAGATCGTGTTGGTGCCCGACATGG
>JAJYDP010000653.1 GCA_021777365.1 Chloroflexota bacterium
CGCATCGCGCTCCCGGAGCTTCACCTGGTGCACCATCCCGCGCCTCCCTCCGCAGCTTCGCCCCCCGCCCGAGGGCTGCCCCCATGCTGCTCACCGGCTGGTTACCAGGCCAGAGCCGTTGGGAGCGAAGTCCCCGGGCGGTGCCAGCGCCTCCTCTGGAAGGTCGTGCCGCGACTACCGCGCCGGCGTCCGGACGGCGACGACCCCACCAGCCAGGACGTGCACCGGCGAGCCCGGGGACCGAGCAAGAGGAAACCGCGGTCAACCGGCGGGGGCCGCCGCCTCCTTCCGGACCCGCGACCCGGCGAGTGCCCAGTACACCACCCCGCCGACCACGACCCCGGTCAGCCAGCTGAAGTCGCTGCCCTTGAGGGCCGGGATCAGGTTGCTCAGCGGGCCGACGTAGGCGGGCACCGCGAACGCGGCGTTGATCCACAGCAACGAGGCGACCATGCCCAGCGCCTGGGCGATCAGCGCCGGCCAGTGGATCCCGCCGTTGCGCCAGTAGAGGCCGCCCCGTGCCGCGGCGAGGGCCCCGCGGTCGTACCGGCCCCTCCGCAGCAGCCAGTCGACCATGAGGATGCCGAACCAGGGCGCCAGCCACACCACGATGTAGAGGAAGAAACCAGTCAGGTCGTCGTAGAAGTTGCCGTTGAAGAGCACCAGCCCGGTCACGATCGCCACGATGACGGTGTCGATGATCACGGCGCCCCAGCGCTTGACCGGCACGCCCAGCGCCTGGAGCGTCACCCCCGAGGAGTACAGGTCGATGGTGTTGATCGCGAAGAGCTGCACGATCGCGAAGAGGAGGAACGGGACGACGAACCAGGCGGGGAAGACCGCCGGGACACCAAGCCCCTGGATGTTGAGGGTCTTGGTGGTGACGGTCGCGGCGAGCGCACCCAGGATCTCCAGCAGGACGGACGGGATGCCGGGTCCCAGCGTTGCCGCCCAGAACGTCCGCCACTTCGGCGTGGTGCGGGGCAGGTACCGGGAGTAGTCGTTGCCGTTCTCGGTCCAGCCCAGGCCGCCCACCGAGATGATCACCACCAGCGCCGTGGTCCACTCCCCCCAGGACGCCGTGGCCGCGAACGAGACGCTGTGCAGGTTGCCGACCACGAGGATGGCCAGGACGGCAAACAGCACGATGAAGACGTAGGAGAGGTAGCGGAGCACGCGCGTCATCGTGGCGTGACCGAAGAACGGCATCAGGAGCTGCACGGCCGAGGCCAGGATGACCACGGCGACCTTCGCCGGCGCCGACAGGCTCGCCCCGTAGGAGGAGAAGAGGAAGAGCGCGGTCGCCACCACCAGGAAGACGCCCTCGATCTCGAACCCCACCTGGGTGATCCAGTTGAAGAGCGCCACCACCCGGTTCCCGTTCCGCCCGAACGGCGCGCGACTCACCACGAACGCGGTCGTGCCCACCTCGGGACCCTGCAGGCTGGCGAGGCCCAGGAACGCGTAGAAGAGGTTCCCCACGAGGATCGCCAGCAGGGCCTGCCCAAAGGACAGGCCGAACGACGAGATCAGGAAGCCGTAGAAGAAGAACTCCACGTTGAAGACAGCGCCAGCCCACAGCCAGAAGAGCCCCGACGGCGTCATCTTCCGTTCCGCGTCGGGGATCAGGTCGATGCCGCGCTGCTCGACCTTGAACGCGGCGTACTCCTGGGTTCGTTCGGCTGCCTCGGCGGTGCCTGCGGGCACGGGAGAGCTGCTTCCCATCGCGTCACCTCGCCTGTCGATGGGCCCCATCCGCGGGCCCTGGCGTCAGCGCAGCCCGCACGCTGGCGCCGCCCACCGGCGTGCGGTTCGCTGCCCCGAGAGCGCCTGTGATCTCCCGCCCACAGCCCCGGACAGATCGGGAACACTGCCCGCTCCGGTCGGCCGCTGATGGGCGCAGGATAGTCGAACGGTGTCCGGGCGTGAACCGGGAGGACCGGACCCTGTGGCGCGCGCGGCGCGTGCCCGGCAGGCGCGTACCCGCCGGACGCGCCCCGACGTCAGCCCGCCGGACGGGCCAGGTCGAGCGCGAGCCGCTGCAGCCCCAGGATGGTCATCGCGTCGGTGATCCGCCCATCGCGGCACATGGCGAGCCCTTCGTCGAACGTCACCCAGCGCAGTTCCAGCTGCTCGGTGCCCTCGGGCGACGGCACGCCCTCCTCGAGCCCGCCGGCGACCCAGACCACGGCCTCCTCGTCGGTGACGGAGTTGGACAGGTGGGCTCGCACGAGCTCGCGCCACTGGTGCGCCGTGTAGCCGGTTTCCTCGGCCAGCTCCCTGCGAGCGGCCTCCAGCAGTCCCTCGCCGGGGCTCGCGCCACCCTCCGGGATCTCCCACGACCAGGTGTCGAGCGCGTACCGCCACTGCCCGACCAGGAGCACGCGCCGCGCGTCATCCAGCGGGACGACGCCGACGGCGCGATGGACGAAGTGGACGACCCCGTAGATGCCGCGCCCCCCGTCGGGGCGGACCACGTCGTCCTCCCACACGGTCAGCCAGGGGTTCTCGTAGGTCGTTCGGCGCGTGAGCCGGCGCCAGGGGCTTGCTCGGCGTTCCACGGGGCCGATCCTACCGGGCCGGCGATCCCGGGTGGCGCCACGGGCACGTGCGATGGATTTGCGAGACGATGTGCCCCGGCAGGCGCGCCCGCGGGACGGTCCGTCCCGCATCCTGCGCGTGCCGTTCCGCGCTGCGGAACGTGGATGTTGTCGGGGAGTGACCGGTGACGCGAGAGGTTCCGCCGGTGCCGCGGTCCGGGGACGGTACGCTCTCCTCCGTCCGCAACGCGGCCCGGGTCCTGACCGCGTTCACGCCGGCGGATCGCGACGTGGGTGTCACCGAGCTGGCCGAGCGGCTCGGCCTGGCGAAGAGCACCGTGCACCGGCTGCTTTCCGCGCTCGTGTCCGAGGATCTCATCGAGCGCAGCGGGACGCGCGGGCGTTATCGGATCGGGCTGCGCCTGTACGAGCTGGGAGCGATGGCGCCGTCGCGCGCGGACCTGCACCTGGCCGCGGTCGGCCCGATCGACGATCTGCTGGCCCGAACCGGCGAGAGCGTGCACGTCGCCCTGCTGGACGGTGCCGACGTGGTGGCCGTCGACCGGCGCGAGGCGCCCACGACGCTGGGGCTCCTGAGCCGGCTCGGCTACCGGCATCCGGCGCACGCAACCAGCGCCGGCAAGGTGCTGCTCGCGTACCTGTCGCTGGCGGAGCGCTCGGCGCTCTTCGAGCGACGTGGACTCGCGGCCCTCACGCAGTACACCATCACCGATCGCGCGCGGCTCGAGGAGGAGCTCGCGAAGGTCCGGTCGCGAGGCTGGGCCGAGACCGTGCACGAGCACGCGCTGGGGGTCGCCTCCGTGGCCGCGCCGCTCCGCGACGGCCGCGGGCGGGTCGTCGCCGCAGTCGGCGTGGTCGGGCCGAGCGCGCGGTTCGGGCGCGAGAACGTGCGCCGTCTCTCGCTCGAGACGACCCGGGCGGCCGAGGCCATCTCGGCCCGGCTCGGCTACCGGGCTCGCGC
>JAJYDP010000654.1 GCA_021777365.1 Chloroflexota bacterium
CGTCGTGATCGACGGCATGCGCCGGTTCTCCGGCGGCAAGCTCAACGTCAGCGCGATCGAACGCGCGGTTGCCGAGGCCCTCGGGCCCGCGTCGGCGGGCCGCATCACATCCCCGGCGATCTTCACCTCCGCCACGGAAGGACGCGTCTCATGACTGACCTGGCAACGCCGACGAGCTCTCTCGACGTCGAGATCTTCGACCCACCCATGTGCTGCCCGACCGGCCTCTGCGGCCCGGTCCTGGACACCACCCTGGTGGACCTGTCGGAGGCGCTGCTCTCACTCCAGTCCGACGGGCTCTCCGTGGCGCGGCACATGATGACGTCCGAGCCCCAGGCCTTCATGCGCAACCGGGTCGTCTACGACCTCATTCGCCAGCGCCAGCTCGACGTCCTGCCCATCACGGTCGTGCGGGGCCAGGTGGTCAAGACGGCCGGGTATCCGAGCCTCGACGAGCTGCGCTCGGCGCTCGGCGTGAGCTGAACGAGCCGGACACCCGTGTGGGCCGCCGGCATGCGAACCCAATCCCCGGACGCGTCCCGCGACCCGAAAGGACCTCCTCTGCGATGACCGGCTTCCTCTTCTTCTCGGGCAAGGGCGGCGTGGGCAAGACCACCATGGCGTGCACCACGGCCGTTGCCGAAGCCGACGCGGGGCGGCGCACGCTGATCGTCACCACCGACCCCGCCTCGAACCTGGCCGACGTGTTCGAGCAGCCGATCGGTCACCAGGTGACCGCGATCCGCGGCGTCCCCAACCTGTGGGCCATGGAGATCGACCCCGACCGGGCCACGGCCGAGTACACGGATCGGACGCTGGCGCCGATCCGTGCGATCTTCCCGCCGGAGATCGTCCACGTCATGGAGGAGCAGCTGGCCTCGCCCTGCACCGCCGAGGTGGCCGCCTTCGACCGCTTCGCCGACTTCCTCGACCCGATCGCCCTGCTCGATCCAGGATCGGAGAAGGCGTTCGACCTGGTGATCTTCGACACTGCGCCCACCGGCCACACGGTGCGCCTGCTGGAGCTCCCCGAGGCCTGGACGAAGAGCATTTCGGAGGCGGAGGCCGGCAGCGGCCAGACCTGCATCGGCCCGGCCGCGGCGATCGGCGAGGCGAAGGCGAAGTACGAACGCGCGCTCAACGCGCTGCGCGACCCGGGCCAGACGCGCTTCGTCTTCGTGCTCCAGCCCGAGGCGACCGCGATCCGCGAGACCGCCCGCTCGAGCGCGGAGCTCGGACGGCTCGGGATCGCGACGACCGAACTGATCGTCAACGGGATCCTGCCGGCCGAGGAGGGGAGCAACGCGTTCTTCGCGGCGCGGATCGCCATGCAGCGGCGGTACCTCGCCGAGATCGCGAGCCAGCTGCCGATGCCTACCCGGCACGTGCCGCTGCTCGACGGCGAGGTCCGCGGGATCGACCGTCTGCGCGCCGTTGCACCGCTCCTGCGCGACGAACGCGTCCCGCGTCCGGTCTTCGGGCACGAGGCATCCCAGCCCGCCGGCACGGCGACCCGCCTGCCCGACGAGGACGCCGCCACGGCGCGCCTCCTGCCGGATGGCCACCCGCGCACCATCTTCTTCGCCGGCAAGGGCGGCGTCGGCAAGACCGCCGTGTCGTGCACGACCGCAGTCTGGCTGGCGGCACGCGGCTACCGCACCCTGCTCGTGACCACCGATCCCGCCGCCCACATCGGCGACGTCCTCGGGGTCGCCGTCGACTCCGAACCGGGGCCGGTCGAGGGGGTGCCGGGCCTGTGGGCCGCGCGGGTCGATCCCAAGGCCGCCGCCGCGGCGTACACGGAACGGATCATCGGCGATGCCATCGCACAAGGGCGCGGCGCCGACGCCATCGCCGCCATGCGGGAGGAGCTCGACTCGCCCTGCACCGAGGAGATCGCGGCGTTCGACCGGTTCATCGACCTCGCCAGCCGCGACACGTACGACGTCACGGTCATCGACACCGCACCCACCGGGCACACGCTGCGTCTGCTGGAGCTGCCCATCGACTGGAGCCGCCAGCTCGACGTGAAGGTGTTCGCCTCGGTGAACACCGCGGCGGCCGACGATGTCGCCAGGGCCCGCTTCGGGCGCGTGATCGACATGATGCGCGACCCGTCGCAGAGCACCTTCGCCTTCGTGATGTACCCGGAGTCCACCCCGATCGTCGAGGCGGCGCGGGCGATCGACGAGCTGGCCACCGTGGGCATCCCGCTGGGCCTGGTGGTGGCCAACATGGTGCTGCCGGCGGATGCGTGCACGACCCCCTACTCGCAGTCACGGCGGCGCATGCAGCAGCGCTACCTCGCCGACATCGACCGTCGGTTCGATGCGCCTGTACTCGAGGTCCCGCTGGTGGACGGGGAAGTGGCGGGCCTCGATCGGCTCAACGACATGGGCGAGCGGTTGTTCGCCGCGACCGCAGCCGCCTGAATTCGACTGCAGTCGCCTGAAGCGCACGAGGAGCACAGCATGACCGCGACGCAGGGCGTCATCAACCAGTCCGGCGGACTTCCGGACCACGTCACCATCGAGCCGGCCGGCGTCGGGGACCTGGAACTCCGGGCACTCACCGCCGCGGACGCGCTCGGGCTTGCCCTCCATGAGAGCGCGGAGTACGCCGCGCTGGTCCGGGCCGACCGGGAACTGGCGGCGGACGAGGACGCCCAGGCGGCCATCGCCGCCTTCGAGCGCCGCCAGGAGGAGCTTCGGGTGGAGCTCACGTTTCGCACGCTGACCGCCGAGCACCAGGACGAGCTCGAGCGCCTGCAGGCGACGATGCTCGAGGTGCCTGCTGTCGCGGCGTACGTGAGCGCCCAGGCGGCGCTCGCGGACGTGTCCCGCCAGATGGCTGCCATCGTGAGCGGCGAGATCCGCATCGACTTCGCCGCCAATTGCGGCAGCGGCAGCTGCTGCGGCTGACAAGGAACCCCACCATGCTCGATCCAACGCTGGAAGCCGCCGCTTCCGAACTCGGTCACACCCTCGCCCGCGTCCCCGCCCTCGCCGCATTCCGTTCCGCGGAGGCCGCCCTGGCCCGCGACGCCAACGCGCAGCTGATCCTGGACCATCTCCGCGATCAGCAGGAGACGCTGAGCCGACTCCAGCGAACCGGCCTGGCGCCCAGCCAGGAGCAGATCGACGCGCTCCGCGTGAGTCAGGCCGCCGTGCGCGCCGATCCGACGATCATGGAGTACCTGCGCGCGACGAACGAGGCACGCGCGTTCCTGCCCGGCGTCGCGCTGCGCATCGGCGGCACGCTCGGGCTGGATTTCGGGCGGCTCGTGTCGTCCGGCAGCTGCTGACGGGGCCCGAAACCTGCCGGGCGGCCCACGTCTGGGGGCCGTCTGCGCCTGTGGCACTACATCGCCGCTTGACACACTTCCTGCTGAGGTGTTGAGTTCCCCGATCCGTTTCATCCCACGCTGGCCGTTTCACGCGGAGGACCGCCATGCCCGTTGAGCTTCCCGTACTGCCGGACCTGCGCATGGAGCTGCCCGCACCCGACGTGGACGCGCCCC
>JAJYDP010000655.1 GCA_021777365.1 Chloroflexota bacterium
TGCTCGGGCTCGACGATCCTGCCACCCCGTCCCCGGTCGTGCAGTTCCGCAGCCCCTACCGCTACCTGGAGGGTGAGCTCACGATCATCGACCAGCGGCGGCTCCCCGACGAGCTGGTCGAGGTGACGTGCCACACCGGCGCGGAGGTCGCCGCGTGCATCCGCGACCGGCTGGTTCGCGGGGGGCCGGTGCTCGGGCAGGTCGCCGCGTACGGCCTGCTCGTCACGGCGGAGCGCACCAGGGCGTCGAGCGAGTTCATCCGCGCGGCGACCCTCCACGGCACGATCAACGCGCTGCGTTCGTCGCGGCCCACCTCGCGCGCGATGGAGGCGGCGCTCGACCGCATGCTCGCCGCGTGGCAGGCGGTGGGTGAGCACGCCGCCGGCGACCTGGTCGCCAACGTGCTCCGGTCGGAGGCGGAGGCGATCGCGGACGAGGCGATGCTCGACCTTGCCGCCCTCGGTCGGTCGGGCGCGGCCGTACTGCCCACGCCGTTCGAACGCCACCTCGAGCTGCTGGTGCACGGACCGGTCGGCGCGCTGGCGGGCGGGGCGCTCGGCACGGCGGTCGCGGTCGTCCTGGAGGTCCAGGTCCAGCAGCGCCCGGTGCACGTGTGGGTCCCCGAGGGGCGCCCCGCGTTCCAGGGCGCCCGGATCACGGCCTTCGAGCTGGGCCGGCTCGACATCCACCACACGGTGATCGTGGACGTGGCGGCCGCCGGGCTCATCGCCCGCGGGAGCGTCGACGCGGTCCTGGTCGGCGCGGAGCGGATCGCCCGCAACGGCGACGTGTCGGCCGCGGTCGGGACCTACCCGATCGCGGCCGTGGCAGCGCGGCACAGCGTCCCGCTCTACGTCTGCGCCCCGACCTCGACGATCGACCTGCGCGTCGGCGACGGGTGGGGCTTCATGGCGGAGGAACGCCCGGACGTCGAGCTGGCCGAGGTGAACGGCCGCCGGGTGCCACCGGCCGAGAGCCAGGTGCACAACCCGACCCTGGACGTCACGCCGGCGACGCTGGCGCAGGCCGTGGCGCGGCGGCTGCCGACCGTGGCGGTCGATCTGCACGATGGATCGACCCCGGCGACTGAGCCACCGGCTCCGGCAACCGACGGAACCGTCCCGGCGCCCGGCGCCACCGCCGAGGACGAGGACGGCTGGGGTGGGGCCGATCCGACCGACGCCGGCCCGGTGGAGGGGCGCTGATGGTGTCGCTCGCCCGCACCCGGGCCCGCATGGCCGGCCTGGCCGTACGCTTCACCACCGACCGCGCGCTCCTGCGCTCCTACCTGGAGCAGGACCGCCTCTTCGCCGCGTACGCGCTGTGCGACCTGGACGACCAGGAGTTCTCGAGGACCCGGTGGGGCGTCGCGTACGACGGGCTCACGCCGCGTGCGCTGGTGCTCGAGTACGCGGGACTGGCGCCACAGCCACTCTTCGCCATGGGAGAGCCCGGCGGCGTCGAGGCCATCCTCCGCGACCTGGTGCGCCCGCGCGTCGCCTACCTGGCGATGCGCGACGAGGTCCTCCCGGCCGTGGAGCGCGTCTACCGCGTGGATCCCGGTCCCGAGATGATCCGCATGGCCGTCGACCGGGTCACCTTCCGGCCGCACCCGGGCCTGGCGGCGCGGATCGTGCCCGGGGAGATCGCCGACCTCAACCGCCTGTACGACCTCGGGTTCACCTCGTGGCTCCCGGCCGCCGCGATCATCGAGGGCGTCTACTACGGGGTCCGGGTGCGCGGCCGCCTGGTCGCCGCGGCGGGCACGCACGTCATCAGCCGGGAAGCGAAGCTCGCGGTCGTCGGCAACGTCCTGACGCATCGCGAGTTCCGGGGCCGCGGATTCGCCAGGATCACCACCAGCGCGGTCACCCAGGAGCTGCTGCGCAGCTGCGACGAGGTGGTGCTGAACGTCCGCGCGGACAACGCCCCCGCGGTCGCGGCGTACCTCGCGCTGGGCTACCGTGAGCACTGCCGCTTCGCCGAGCGCCTGGTTCACCGGCGCGGCTCGTCACTGGATGGCATGATGGCGCCAATACGCCGGCTGTTCCCCGCCCGCAAGGAGCCCTGAGCGCTCCCACGCCCGAAGGAGCCCGAGATACCGATGCCTGTCACGCAGCTGCCCGCGCACGATGTCGCGGACCTGGCGCTCGCCGCCGAAGGCCGCCGCCGGATCGAGTGGGCCGAACGCGAGATGCCCGTCCTGCGCCTGATCCGCGAGCGCTTCGAGCGCGAACGGCCGCTCGCCGGGATCCGGATCGCCGCCTGCCTGCACGTCACGACCGAGACGGCGAACCTGGCGCGTACCCTCGCCGCCGGGGGCGCGCAGGTGTCGCTCGCGGCCTCGAACCCGCTCTCCACGAAGGACGACGTGGCGGCGGCGCTCGTGGCCGAGTATGGGATCCCGACCTTCGCCCGCCACGGCGAGGACCGGGACGGGTACTACGCGCACCTCAACGCGGTGGCCGACACGCACCCCGCGATCACCATGGACGACGGGTGCGATCTCGTGACGCTGCTCCACACGGAGCGCCCGGCCCAGGTCGGCGAGGTCGCCGCCGGAACGGAAGAGACCACCACTGGCGTCATTCGGCTCCGCGCGATGGCGGCCGACGGTGCGCTGGGCTACCCGGTGGTGGCGGTCAACGAGGCCCGCACCAAGCACCTGTTCGACAACCGGTACGGGACCGGCCAGTCCGCCGTGGACGGCATCCTCCGCGCGACGAACATCCTGCTCGCCGGCCGCCACGTGGTGGTGGCCGGGTACGGCTGGGTCGGGCGGGGGATCGCCTCGCGGTTCCGCGGGATGGGCGCCCAGGTCGCGGTCACGGAGGTCGACCCGATCCCGGCCATCGAGGCGCTGATGGATGGCTTCCCGGTGATGCCGATGGCCGAGGCGGCGCGCTGGGGCGAGGTCTTCATCACCGCCACCGGCGACCTCAACGTGATCCGCGAGGAGCATTTCCGCGTGATGCGCGACGGCGCGATCCTGGCCAACGCGGGGCACTTCGACGCGGAGATCCAGCTCCCCGCCCTCCGGCGGCTGGCCGCCGGGCGCGTCCGTGAGGTGCGCCACGACGTCGACGAGTACGACCTCGGCGACCGGCGGATCCGGCTGGTCGTGGAGGGTCGACTGGTCAACCTGGGAGCGGCCGAGGGCCACCCCGCCGCCGTCATGGACATGAGCTTCGCGAACCAGGCCCTTGGCGTGGAGTACGTGGTGGCGCACCACGGCGAGCTGGGCAGGCAGGTCTACGCCGTGCCCGACGCGATCGACCGCGAGGTCGCCCGCCTGAAGCTGGAGGCGCTGGCTGTCGGGATCGACGAGCTGACGCCCGAGCAACGGGCGTACCTCTCGTCCTGGAAGAGCGGCACGTAGGCGGGGGCGAGACATGGCAGGCGTCAGCATCCTCCAGGATTCCGGGTACCTCTTCACCTCCGAGTCGGTCACCGAGGGACACCCCGACAAGCTCTGCGACCAGGTCAGCGACGCGATCCTGGACGCGATCCTCCACG
>JAJYDP010000656.1 GCA_021777365.1 Chloroflexota bacterium
GCGCGCCTCGCACCCGACCGACGCGCGTCGCACCGGCCGCGCGCCTCGCACCCGACCGACGCGCCTCGCACCGGGGTGTGCACCAGGTGCACGAAAGCGACTGCCTCGGCCCAGGTCGCGCAGGTTCCGTGCTTGAGGTGCACGGAACCTGCGAGCGGGGCCGCGTTGTTGCCCGAAACGTGCGCGCCACGCACGATCTCGGCAGCCATGAGGCCGGAGACGCCTCCCGCTCTCCCGAGATGGTCGTTTTCGTGCACCACATGCACGACGAACCGGGGATCGGCCAGGGGCCGGAGGCCGGCGTGGACGATCGCGCACGCTTGGACGGCGGGCACGACGAACCGGGGATCGGTCACCGGCAGTTCACGGGCCGATTTCGCCCACACCGATTCGCCCACACCGATTTGACCGTGCCATTGACAGGCCAGGAACAGCCCGGTATTGTCCGGCGACCATGAACCACGTCGCACTGAAGGCGAAGCGCTGGCGGCCCTGCCGGGAGGCACGGGCCTAGAGGCTTCGCGTCGGACGACGAACGGGGCCTCCAGGCACGGAGGTCCCGAAGGGCCGCGGAACCCAGCAGGGTGTCCGCGGCTTTTTCACGTCCGCCACCGGATCGGATCCCGGGAACGGATCGGACCTCCGGCCTCCAGGCCTCTCCACTGGGAGGACTGCGAGATGCGAGCGATCATCCTGGGAACCGGACCGATGGGCCGGGCCCTGGCGGCCGGCCTCGAGGACCGGGGCCACGAGGTCAGGTCGGTGCTGGGGCGCCCCGGCACGACCCATCCGCCCGGCGCGTTCTCGGGCGTTGACGTCGCGTTCGAGTTCTCGCGCGGCGACGCCGTGTTGCCGAACCTGGCCGCAGGCCTCGCGGGTGGATGCCGGCGGTTCGTAGTTGGCACGACCGGGTGGAGCGTGGCGCCCGCGGAGATCGCGGCCATCCTGATCCAGCACGGGGCGTCGGCAGTGGTGTCGCCCAGCTTCAGTCCGGGCGTGAACCTGCTCGCTCGCCTCGTGGAGTCCGCCACGCGCATGTTCGCGGCCCTTCCCGCCTACGACCCGTACGTGGTCGAGTGGCACCGTCGGGGGAAGGCGGATCGGCCATCCGGCACGGCGTTGGAGCTGTCGCGCCGCATTCTCGCCGCGCACCCGGTCAAGCGGCAGCTCGCGGACACGGGGCGGAGCGGTCCGCTCCTCCCCGACGAGCTGGAGGTCGCCAGCGTCCGGGCCGGCTCGTCGCCCGGGATGCACGTGGTCGGCTTCGATGCCGCCGGCGAGACGATCGAGCTGCGCCTCACGGCGCGCGATCGTTCTGCCTACGCGATGGGCGCGATCGCGGCGGCCGAGTGGCTGCTCGCGACGGCACGTGCGCCCGGCATCCATGCGTTCGACGAGGTGGTCGACGCGCTGATCACCGGCGGCGCGGCCGCCACGCCCGTGCTCGACGGGCCCGCGGCTCCAGCCCCCACCGCGGCTCCAGCCCCCACCGCGGCTCCGGCCGCCTGATGCCCTACCCGAACTTGAGCTCTTCCCGAGGAGAAGCACGATGCACCCGACCCCCACTCCCGACCCGTTGACCATTGCGACGGGCGCGCCACGTCTGCACGGCGCCTTCACCGCACTCGTCACGCCCTTCCGGGCCGACGGCTCGCTGGACGAGCCGGCACTCCGCCGCCTCCTGCAGTGGCAGGTTCTGGCCGGCATCGACGGCTTCGTGCCGTGCGGCACGACCGGGGAAGCCCCGACGCTCACCCCCGTGGAGCGGGAGCGCGTGATCGCGGCCGCCGTCGAGGTGGCCGCGTCGCGCGCCGGACGGGGACGCGTGCCGGTCGTTGCGGGCACCGGCACCAACGACACGGCGGCCACCATCCGGGCCACCCGGCGTGCGGCCGAGCTCGGCGCGGACGCCGCGCTCGTGGTCGCCCCGTACTACAACCGGCCCGACCAGCGGATGCTGGCCGCGCACTTCACCGCGGTCGCCGACGAGGGCGGGCTCCCGATCGTGGTCTACAACGTGCCGTCGCGGACCGGCGCGAACGTCGAGGCCGAGACGGCCCTGCGCCTGGCCGAGCATCCCCGGATCGTCGCGGTCAAGGAGGCGTCCGGCAACCTCGAGCAGATCGCAACGGTGATCCGCGACCGGCCCGAGGGGTTCGCGGTCATGGCCGGCGACGACGCCTGGACGCTCGCCGTCCTGGCGATGGGCGGCGACGGGGTGATCAGCGTGGCCTCGAACGAGATCCCCGGCGAGATGGCGGCGCTCTGCGCAGCCGCGCTCGATGGCGACTGGGCGCGCGCCCGCCGTCTGCATGATCACTGGCTCCCGCTGTTCCGGGCCAATTTCCGGGGCGGCCCGAACCCGGTGCCGGTGAAGTCGGCGCTGGCGACGATGGGGCTGATCGAGGACCGGCTCCGCCTGCCGCTCCTGCCGCTCGACGAGCCGGCGCGCGGGCGGCTGGCGGCGCTTCTGCGCGAAGAGGGGCTCCTGGTCAGCCAGGTGCCCGCGATGGCCGGCGCCGGCGAGGGGGCGGCGTGATGACCGGAGCAGGGCGCGTCGAGCCGACCCCGGTCGGTTCCAGCCTGCCGGTGGCGTCGCGCCTGCTCGACGACCTCGACGCGGGGCGCCGCCGCGCGGCCTGGCCCGACCCGACCGCTCCCGACGGGTGGCGGGTGGATGCCGGGCTCCGCGCGGAGCTACTGGCCCTCTTCCGGTCACCGGAGATGACCGGGTGGGAGATCGGCGGCCTGCTGGAGTTCCGCGATCGCGCGGCTCTGCCGACCAGGCGGCTGCTGGACGGCCCCTGGCGCGTCGTGCCGGGCGGGACCAGCGTGCGGGCCGGCGCGTACCTGGGCGAGGGCGTCGTGATCATGCCGCCGACCTTCGTCAACGTCGGGGCATGGGTCGGCGACGGCACCATGGTCGACTCGCACGTGCTCGTGGGTTCGTGCGCGCAGATCGGGTCCCGCGTCCATCTCGCGGCGGGGGCGCAGATCGGCGGGGTGCTCGAGCCGCCGAACGCGCGGCCCGTGATCGTGGAGGATGGGGCGTTCGTGGGCGCCCAGTGCGGGCTCTTCGACGGTGTGCTGGTCGGGCGCGACGCGGTGCTTGCGGCGGGCGTGATCCTGACTGGCACGAGCCGGCTCTACGACCTGGTCGGCGAACGAGTGCTGGAGGGGACCACGGAGGCGCCGCTGTCGGTCCCGCCCGGGGCGGTCGTGGTGCCCGCGAGCCGCGCCGCTCGGGGCGAGTTCGCGGCCGGCCACGGGCTCGCCCTCGGGTGCGCGGCGATCGTGAAGATGCGCGACGGATCCACAGCCGCGCGCACGGCGCTCGAGGAGGCACTGCGGTGAGGGGAGGGGACGCGGCGACGACGACGCTCCCTGCGGGCGACCTGCCGAGCGCCCGGGACGAGATCTGGCGCGACGGCCTCCTGGCGGGCCTCGAACCTTGCGAGCTCGCGCGGACGTTCGGCACGCCGCTCTACGTGTACGACCTCG
>JAJYDP010000657.1 GCA_021777365.1 Chloroflexota bacterium
GATGCCCAGGACCTTGCCCGCCAGCAGCTCGGACGGGCGGACGGTTGCCAGCACGATCTCCATGATCCGCGTCGCCTTCTCCTCGACCACGCCCTGGGCCACCAGGATGCCGTACATCTCGATCGACACGAACAGGAGGATCGCGACCACCAGCGCCGCGACGACGCGCTGGTCGAGGGGGTTCGACGACCCGGCCGGCTGCACGTGCCGCACCGGGACACCTGCCGTGACGTCCGCGATGGCGGCCGGCGAGAGGCCGACCGCGGCGAGACGGGCGTCCTGTGTCGCGGCGTCGAGCGCGATCTCCACCATCCCGGGCAGGCTCTCGTCCGCCACGGCCACAGGGTTCGTGGCCGACCCGCTCACCGCCATGTCGAGCTTGCCCGTGAGGACCTGCGCGCGGCCGGTGGTCGCATCGGCCACGGTCGCGACGGAGACCGTCTCACCGAGGGCGGCCGCGACCGAGCGAAAGGACGGCTCGAGGGCCTGCGATCCGCCGCTGAACCCGACGTGCACCGCCACCGGCTGGCCGGCCTTCCCCGGGTGCAGGTACGAGGCCGCCAGGACGCCACCGGCGGCGGCAACGACCATCACCGCCGTGCCGATCAGGAAGACCCGCGAGCGCAGGCGGACGAGCATCTCGCGACGAGCGACCAGGAAGATGTTCCGGGGCAGGGGCGAGGCGCGGTCGCCCCGAAGCTTCGCGGTCACGACTCCACCTCTCCAACCGGGTCCGGGGCGGGCGAACCGGGGCCGTTGCGATCAGCGTCTGACGAAATACAGCGCGCCCGCGATCACGAGCACGGCGATTCCGGCAATGAACACCCAGTTGCCCCACCACAGAAGGCGGTTGACCCGGCCGACCAGGATCAGGATCGCGGAGACCACCGCCATCAGGGTCAGGAACGGATGAGACCTGATGCGCGACGCTGCAGACACTGTCTGGTTCCTCCTATCGCCACGACCACGGGAGCCATGGCCGGCGGGATGAGCGGGCGTTACCCACGGAGGGCCTCCATGAACCGGACGCGGGCCCCCACGCGCATGGCCGAGTTGGCGTAGATGCGGCCGGCCAGCCAGACCAGCCCGGCGATCGAAGCCACGATCAGCACCATCGCGAGTCCCACCTGCCAGACGGGCACGTCGCCGCGCACCGCCATGAGGATCGGCGCGAACGGGGGCAGCACCGAGGCGACCACGATGAGCGGGCTCGCCGGGTTGACGAGGGCGACATAGGCGAGGAGGTAGGACCCGATCGCGAACACCTGGATGGGGGCGACGGCGCTCTGGACCTCCTCCTGGCGCGAGACCAGCGCGGCCATCGTCGCGTAGGCCGTCGCGTAGAGCAGGAAGCCCATCAGGAACCACAGGAGATATCCGAGGACCGCCTCCACTCCCAGCGCCGGTGTGGTCACCACGTGTGTCACGGCGACCGATACGAGCGTGGCGGCCGCCACGAGCGTGAGCTGGGCCAGGCCGATCAGCCCGATCCCGGCGATCTTGCCCGCCAGCAGCCGCGTGGGCGGAACGGTGGCGAGGAGGATCTCCATGATCCGGGTGGCCTTCTCCTCGACCACGCCGTTGGCCACCATGCCCCCGGAGAGGCCGAGCGCGATCCACAGCAGGATCGCGACGCCCAGCCCGATCACCCGGGTCTGCGTCTGCTCCGCGGTCCTCGGCTGGAGGACGTCGACCGGGGCCTGGGCCCCGCTGACCACCGTCTCCAGCACCCCGGGAGGGATGCCCGCGGCCGTGAAACGGGCGGACAGCACGGCGTGCTCGAGGGCGGCCTGTACCACCGCGGACGCGGACTGCTGCACCACGATCGTCGGCGCGGTCGCGGGCCCGGTCACCAGGACGTCCAGCGTGCCCCCGGACAGCTCGCTCCTGCCGGCGGCCTCGTCGGCGACGTTGCTGACCGTGACCGGCTGCCCCAGCGCGATCAGCGATGTGCTGAAGTCCTGCTCGAGCGCCTGGGACCCGCCGCTGAACCCCACGCGCAGGGCCGTGGTCCGGCCGCCGACGAGTGCGTACAGGCCGATCCCGATCACGACGAGGGCGACCATGACGAGCGTGCTGCCGATGACGGTCCGGGAGCGCAGGCGGACGAGAATCTCGCGGCGCGCCACCAGGAGGACCGCCGGGACGCCGGTCACGTGAAACACCCCGCAACTCCTTCCGCGACCAGCGTGCTCAGGGGACAGACCGTGGCGCGCGGGTAGTAGGGGCCCATGACCTCGGCGGTCGCCGCCGGGTCGTCGGCCTGCGCCACGCGCCCGGGCGAGTTGGCGAAGCTCGGGTTCACCAGCATGAAGCGGAACATCAGGAGGTGCGTCGTGGCCGGCTGCGCCGCCGAGAACGGCAGGAACGTGGTGTCGGCGACACCCAGGATCGTGGCGCGCTGTGCCTCGGTGCCCAGCACGAAGGCGTAGTCGCCGGCCGCGTCGAGCGTCACCTGGTCGTCGGCGCGACACCCGGTGTCGATGCCGCCCGTCGGCAGCAGGTTCATCACCGTCGGGACGACCCCGGTCGCGAGCGCCATGCACAGGGACCAGTAGCGGACGTCCTCGTTCGCGGCCGGCCAGGGCGACGGATGGTCGCCCGTGGCGTGCGTCGGCGCCTTGCCCCGGATGACGACCACGTCGCCGGGACCCGGGGGCGTGAGGTAGGACAGGACGTACGGCGTGTCGACGTTCGGGGCCAGCGTGTCGATGCTTGCCTTGAAGAACTGGAGCTGGGCCACTCGAGGCGTCGTTCCAGGGCTCGGCGTCGGCGCCTGAGTGGCCGTCGGCGCGGCCGAGGACGCCGATCGCGGGGCGGTCAGGGGCGTGTAGAAGGTCGTGCAGGGCGCGAGCGACTCCGAGTGGCCCCCCTGCTGCAGCGTCATCGAGGGCAGCGCGATCTTCGAGGAATCACCCCCGGCCGGAAGGTACACGCGGTACACGAGAATGCCCCGCCCGCTGCTCGTCCCTGCGGGGGCGAGCGGGATCGTGTTCACCTGGCCCCGCGCGACGTCCTCGCGAAGCGTCACGGTGAAGTGCCCACCGGGCGCTGCCTGCTGCTGCCAGGGGTTGACACTGCCCGGGTCCGGAGCGATCTGGTAGTCGGTCAGGGTCGATCCGACGCCGTCACGGGCGAACGGGGCACCGACCCGGTCGTAGACCTGGAACGAGGCGTACCGGGCGTCGGGGAAGGTGCCGGACAGCACGATGCGCAAGCCCGGCGCGACCGTGAACGAATCGATCCAGACCACGTCCGCGGTGTCCGGGATCACGGTGTTCGACACGTAGGCGTCGACTTCCTCCGGCCACGCGCACGCCTGCGCCCCGGCCTGCCCGGATGCCGGCACCACGATGGATGAGGAGGCGCCAGGCGATGCGTTCGTGGTGGGCGAGCACCCGGCGACGAGCGCGAGCGCGGCGAGGCCGAGGAGCCCGTCGCGCCCATGATGGCGCGACGCCCGCGCAGAAGACCCGGCACCGCTCCAGG
>JAJYDP010000658.1 GCA_021777365.1 Chloroflexota bacterium
GCGGCACCGGAGGTGAGGCAAATGCGGTTGCGAATCGGCCTTCATCAGGCGTAGGCTCCGCGCCGCGTCCTATCCCGCCAGCTCGCTCATCGAGGCGCTATGGGACGCCCTCCGACGCCGATTGCCCGCCCTGCCTGTCCCCTCAACCATGTCGGGACCGTCCGGCTCCACGGTGTCCGCTATCGAGCGGATCACCAGGCAGCCAAGCCGCGCTTCCTCTGCGTGCCGGCGACCGGGAACCGCGACGACATCCACACCTTCACGCTCGGGAAGACGTGGCACACGCACGCCCATCCCGACGGCACGACGTGCGTCCAGTGCGAGCGCGAGGTCGGGAGGGCCGATGGCTCGACCGTCGTGCCGCAGAGCTCGTTCGCACTGCTCGAGGCCGCGCGCCTGCTCGTGGATGTCGGCGGAGGGCTATCGCTGCGGAAGTCAAGCCGGCGGCTGCGGACCGAGAGCGGTCGCAAGTCGGTGGATGTGGTGGGCCGCGAGTTCTACTCCAAGCAGAACGCGCTCGCCGCTGACTACCTCGATCTCTACGGCCCGCTCGTCACCGCGGGGCTGCGCCCGTCGGGGTGGCCGCGCATCCTCGTGCTCGATTCGCTGCCCCTCGAGATGCGGATCCGCCAGCCCGACCAGCTCCGCCTCGGCCTCGCCGACGGCACCTACGGCGGGGCCATCCTCGTGGCCGCGGGGCGACGTGACCTGGCGGACGAGAGCATCGCCTGGCACGCGGCGTTCAGCGGCGGCGAGAGCGGCAACGACTGGTGGGAGTTTCTCCACAGCCTGCCCGTGGATCCGGCCCCCGAGTGGGTGGTCGCCGACGGCGCGAAGGCGATCAGGAGCGCGGTCCTCGCCACCTGGCCCGACGTCACCTTCTTCCCCTGCCGCTACCACCTCCGCGAGCGCGCGAAGTTCGCCGCCGGCCCGCTCATATACCAGGATCCCGCGCTTGCGCCGGCGCTCGAGGTGTGCCTCCAGGCCGCGCACCAGTGGGAACGGCTGCGGGCGATCGCCAAGCCGCTCGGCGACACCACGCTGTGGCACTGGATCGAGGAGAACGATGCCCTCGTGCGCTCGCTCGACGGGCTGCGCCGCCACCTGCCCGGAGCGCCCGAGGGGAACGGGGCCGCCGAATCGGTCGCCCTCGAACTGCGCCAGCGGATCGGCGGTCGCAAGTCGAACTTCACGAACGCGCGCCGGCTCAACACCGTCGTTGAGCTCATGCGCGCCGACATCGCCGGCCTCGCCCGCACGGTGAGCTACGCGCGGGTCATCCGGAACGCCGTCGCGGACTGGAACTGGAAGCTGGGGGCCGGCAAGGATGGCTTCTGGGAGCAGGCGCACGATCCGTTCCAGGTCGCGTCGGTCGCATCGCGCGTGGCCGCCTCGCGCGAACAGGCGAAGCTCGACTTCCGGGAGGTGCTCGTCGAGAGCCAGACGAAGAGCGTGATGGCAAAGGTCGCCACGGACAACGTGGTGCGCGAGGCGGCGGGGTTGCCGGCGCTGCTGGCGAGCGTGGCGCCCGGCGCGCGCGTCGCGTCGGTGAAGGTTCGCGGCACCTGGCTCCGCGACTACCCCGAGCTCCTGAACGACTGGGACGCCTCGAACGACGAGGATCCGCTGCTCCTGACCGCGGGCTCGAGCTGTCGCGCCCTCTGGACGTGTGCCGCGTGCGGCCACCAGTGGCGGGTGCCGATCTGTCAGCGCACCATGCGCCGGACGCGCTGCGCCGTCTGCCATCGTCCCTGGGGCATCCCCGCCACGTCCCTCGCCGCCACCCACCCGGAGCTCGTCAAACGCGAATGGGTGCGCGAGGCCAACCTGCCGCGGCTACCGGAGGTCATCTCGGCGAAGGCCGCCCGCATCGCCATCTGGCGCTGCCGTGACTTCCCGGGGCTTCACCCCGACTACCCCATGTCGCCGCGGGCGCGGGTCAAGGTCGAGGTCGGCTGTCCGGTCTGCCGCTCGATCCTGTCGGCGGCGAGGCGACGGCACAGGAGCCACCCCGACGACCCGCGGCTAACAGCCCGTGAGTGAAGCCGGTCATTCGCAGGGCTTGGACGGGTCTGGGATGAAGGTCGGGCCGCCACCATGAATGCCGCCCGACCAGAGATCCAGCCTGCCGCACGCGAGATCCTCGCGAACGGCCCTGCCGGAGTCGTTCGAGATGTAGTCCTGCGCGGTCACCGTCATGGTGGCGAGGACGCGGCCATCAGGGGCGTGGGCTTCGACCACCCACGGTCGGGCGGGCAAGGCGGAATGGATCGGGTCCTCGGTCGTTGAGGACGGGACGGTCGCGACTCTCACGCCGTTGATCGTGATGGTGACCGGGATGGTCGTCCAGTTGGCGACGCTCACGCTCGGCAAGGGCGGGGCGGATGCGGTCGCCGCCCCAGCCGGTGCGGTCCCCGGAGAAGACGGGGATGGCGGTGTTGAGGCGACCTCGCCAGGCCTGCCTGCGCAGCCTCCGACGAGCAGCGCGAAGAGCAGGAGCGCAATGCCTCGGTTCATCTGCCTCATCGCCAGAAGACGCCAGCCGACCGGAGCCGGTTCCCCCACTTCGGACTCGTCAGGCTGGGCTCGTTGCCCAAGAGGCGCAAGGGCCGGATGGGACGGCCTCCTTGGCCGGGCGGAGGATCTGACGGATGGCGATTCGCAACCGCATTTGCCTCACCTCGGACACGCATCCATTGACAGCGATGCTAAGGGCGGCAATCATCGAGCCCAAGGTGAGGAAGTTCGGATGAACACGCAGATCGCGCAGCACGTGGCGGCACTGGTGGAGTACCTGTTTGAGATCTCCGCCGCCGACCTGCGCCGGCAGAGTGCGGATGCGCATGCGTCGCTCAACGACTTCGGCCCCGAGGGCACCCAAGCCGTCATCGCGCTGGACGTGAGCCGCAATGGCGGCAACTGGCAGCGCAACCTCGTGTTCGTCATCGAGTCCACCGACGGCGATGGCTGGGCGCTCGAGGTCAAGATCTACAACGAGGAACAGGCGCCGATCATCCCCGTGGCGGAGGTCGCGGTGACCGACGAGACGCTGGCGGATGTCGCCCTCGCCCTCGCTCGTGCCGGTCGGTTGCGGCTGACCCGAGAACTCAGGGCCTGCCTCGGAAATAGCCGCGCAGCAGCTATTTCCTCCCCGACGCGATCGGGCCTGCGGCCCGCGGGCATCTGTGAATGAAGGTTCTCGATCGGAATAGCCCGTTCGCGCCATAGAACCTGACACAGGTGGGCGGCACGCTTCCATCCGTGGGAGCGATGATCGAGCTGACGAACATGGAGTGGGCCCTCGTCGAGGACCTCTTCGACCCGCAGGGACGACGAGGCGTGCCGGCCCGGTATCCCCGTCGCCTGATGGTGGATGCGATCCTCTTCCTGGCGCGGACCGGCTGCCAATGGCGGTATCTGCCCGATCGCTATCCGCCCTGGGAGGCCGTCTGGCAGCAGTGGCGGCGATGGCGGCCAACGGGG
>JAJYDP010000659.1 GCA_021777365.1 Chloroflexota bacterium
GTTCACCCACTGGCGGTGGACGAGCCAGGCGGCCTGGGCCAGCTCCCGGACGAGAGAAGCGACCTCGGAGGCGGCCTGCCAGCCTGGGTCGAGCGAGGCCGCACCGCGTGCCGCGCCGAGGAGCAGCCCGGTGACGACGGCTGGGGCCGTGCCGCCGTCCCGCGCCGCCTCGGTGATCCGTCCGATCAAGTCGTCGTCGCCGCCTCCGTCCGCAGCAAGGCGGCTGGCCCGGCCGAGCGCGCCGAGCGCGCTCCGGGGACTCCACTCGGGCAGGACCCCGCCGGACAGAGCCTCCCTCGTGGGCTCGCCGTCTGGCCACCCGGCGAGCTCGCGGTCCGCTTCATCGAGCGCGTCGGCGAGGGTGTCCCCGGCGACCAGGCCGGCGACGACGCGGCTGACCGCGCCAGCCGGCAGGTACCCGTCCGGCGAGCCGTGCGTCTGCGCCGCGATCCGGACGCCCATCTCGAACGCGAAGGCGGGATAGACCATGGCGCCGGCTGGGCCGACGCGCACCAGTCCGCCAGCGCCGGCGCTCGAGCTCGGGGCCCACTCGAGGGTTCGCCGGTCCGTGAGCTCGACGTCCCTGCCGACGTTCAGGGCGGTGACGGTCGTGGCCATCCGCGTGCGGCGATGGTGGAGGACGTGCTGGCGCACCAGCCAGCCGTCGGGCCACCCACCCGGGTTGCCCCAGTTCCAGCGCCGCCTCACAAGCTCGGCGTTCGCGGGGTGCTGCGTGAAGAGCCACCGGTCGAGGGCGTGGCGGAGCACCGCGAAGCCCGGCCCGATCCCCTTGATGTTGAGCCGGACGAGCATCCGCACCATGCCCTCGACGGTGAAGAGCGTCGTCTGCGTCGCCCCTCCGACTGGGAGCGAGGCCGGCTGCGGGACAGGCCAGGCGTCGATCAGATGGCCGTGGCGAGCCTGCTCGCCGATGCCGTCTCCGATCGCCACCCCGAGGAGCGCTCCGGCGATGCGGTCCAGGGCCTCACGGTCGTCGCGCAGGGCGGCGTCGGGGATGGCCAGGCCCTCGGTTGCATCGGCCGGGAGTCTCGCGCAGACCGGGCAGCCGGCCGGTCCCGCGACGGTCGAAGACATCTCGCCTGCTCCCCACGATCCGGGACGCCTCCGTCAGGACGCCGACCGCAAGGATATGGCCGCTTGGCTGCGCGACGTCCGCTGGGCCGGGAGGCAACGGCCGACCTGCGAGCCGTGGCCCGGGGCATCATGCGGGGCCGGGGGTGGTGCTGGACCCTTGGCGGCGTCCGGGAACGGCCAGCCGGCCAGGTGGGCGAGCCTCCAAGGCCGCGTGTCGGTGCCGCACGGCCGGTCGGCGTGTAGCCGGGAATGTAGCCAGAGCCGCGATAGCGGGCGGGTGCGGGCGGCGGCGTGCGGATGTCGGTCGCCCACCCCGAGCACGATTCGGCGCCACTCGACACGGCGCGAACGCCTCAGGCCCGGTTTCGTAAACAGCAGGTCCTCGGTTCAAGTCCGAGTGTCGGCTCCAGCGATTGAACGTGAAACCGCCGCTCCGGAGTGGTCCGGGACGGCGGTTTTCGGTGTCTTGTGTGGCCGGCGACGTGTGCGCCACGGGGTCGAGGCCATGGATGGAGCGCACTCACCGCGCGCTGTAAAAGGACCTTGACACGACGGTGGTGTCAAGCTACCTTGTCATCGATGCGCAACACCGTACGGGAACTGCGGTCGGCGAGAGGCCTCCGCCAGGAGGACCTCGCCAAGGACCTGAAGGTGTCGCGCCAGACCATCAACGCCATCGAGACCGGGCGGTACCTGCCATCGCTGCCCCTGGCCATCGCCCTGGCACGCTACTTCGGCAAGCCAGTGGAGGAGCTGTTCCATGGAGACGACGATGGGCACTGATATGGAAGGACCTGTCAAGGATGGCGCAGGATGTGATCGAGGTCAGGTTCTGGCGACGATGGTCACTCTGATATGCGCGGGTCGGCTGGGCCGTTGCCGCATGACAGTGAGCCGTCACCGAGCTGCCTCGAACTAGAAGCGCGAGTTCACGATCGCATAGTGTCCGACGAGGACTCTCGGCCACTCTGCCGCGCTCGATCACGTCCTGCCTGGTCGGGTTGTCAGGCGGCGACCGGCCGCGCGAGGAGCTGGCCGAGGGCCCAGACGAAGCCGGCCAGTTCGCGGGCGATGGCCGTGACGGCCTTGTTCACCCCGATCCGGCCGGCGAGATGACGGTAGCGCGCGTGGAGCCGGGCCTGGGCCCGGCGATCGAGATCGGCGACGGCCGGCGGCACCAGGCTCTGGCGGGCGCGCAGCGCGCTGCTCACGTTCGGCCGGTAGCGCGCGTTGTGGGCGGCCTGGCCCAGGACATGGCGGATCAGCCGGTTGCCGGTCTTGGTGATCCGGCCCCGGTGCCGCGCCGTGCCGCTGGAGTACTCCGAGGGCACCAGGCCGACGTAGGCCATGAACGCCCGGGCAGTCGGGAAGCGGCGCAGGTCGCCCGCCTCGGCGACGATCGTGACCGCCGAGAGGAAGCCGATGCCGCGGATCGCCTGGAGGGCGGCGAGCACCTGGGCGTGGGGGCTCTCCGCGGCGCAGGCGACGAGGGCAGCCTCGAGCCGACGCACGCGATCCCTGCCGTCGCGGACGACCGACCAGTAGTCGTCGAGCACGATCTGGTCGGCCCGTCGGTCCACGGTCAGCCGGCTGAGCCAGGTCTCGTGGGCCCGGCTCCAGGCCCGCACGCCGGTCGGCGGGTAGATGCCGCGCCGGAGGAGGAACTTGCTGAGACGGTGCTTGGCGCGCAGGAGATCCGTCTTCGCGTCGTCGCGAGCACGGACGAGGTCGCGTAGCGCCTCGTGGGCCTCGTCGGGCACCCAGACCGGCGTCAGGTCCCCGCTGCGCAGCAGACGCGCGAGCTTGGCCGCGTCGCGCCGGTCGGTCTTCACCCGGTCGCCGGGCTTGCGCGGCACGAGCGATGGGGCGGCGACGACGCACGCGATGCCCATCGCCGTCAGTTGGCGCTGGAGGGCGTAGCCGGTCGGCCCCGCCTCGTAGGCCACCGAGAGCCCGATGTCGGCTCCGCCGAGGCGGTCGATCAGCTTGCGCACCGCCGACGGATCGTTGGCGATCTGGCCGTGGTCCTCGGGGTCACCGAAAGCATCCGCAACCGCGACTGCGATCGACGCCTTGTGGACGTCAAGCCCGACGAACCGCGTAGTCTTCTCCATTGGACCGGCCTCCCGCATGTGGCGCTGTGCGGACTCCATCAAGCGGCCCGCGCAATCCACGATGGTGCGCGAGCGCCGGTCCTCCCATGTTGACTAGGTGGGCCACGCCGGCCGTCGGGCTGCTGCTGGGCCTGCTGCTCCTTGCGGCCGCTGCGCTGGGCGGGCAACCAGGGCTCGGACTCGGCATGTTCGCCGTCATGGCGTTCTACAGCGCGGTGCTCCTGCTCTTCGGGGGCCGCAGCGAGACCATCGGCGTGCTCGGGGGCCG
>JAJYDP010000022.1 GCA_021777365.1 Chloroflexota bacterium
CGCGACGGCGTAGCCGCCCGCCAGCGCGCCGGCGGCCCCGGCCGCGAGCGCGGCGAGCAGGAGGAGCGCGGCCGCGAGGCACCCGCAGCCCGCGCCGGTGGCCCTCACCCGGTGTCGGGGGGTGCAGACCTCAGAGGGACAGGTGGATCGCGCAGGTCGGACGGCCGCGTCGTGAGCGCGGCGTACTCGCGCTCGGAGACCACGGCCTCGAAGGCGGCGTGGCTGCGGCCGACGAACAGCAGGCCCTCCCCCGGGCGGGCGTGGAGGAGCGAGCGGCGCTCGGCCGGCGTCAGGTCGAAGTGGCGCGCGAGCGCGTCGGCGCCGTCGGGCGCCTGGCCCAGCAGGACCCGGATGTCGCACTGCTTGACGATCGGCTCGCCCGACTCGGAGCGCAGGAACTCGACGATGTCCTGGGTCGCGAGGTGGAGCCCCGCGTTGTAGTGGCGGGCTGACCGGGCCAGCTCCTCGACGAACTCGGCGCCCGAGGCCTGGCGCATCACCTTCCACGCCTCGTCGACCACGACCAGCTTGGGCTCGAGGTCGCGCCGCACGGCGTCCCACAGCAGCCCGAGCGCGGCGAGCTGGGCGACCGCGCGCACCTCGGGGTCCGAGACGGCGGAGAGGCCGACGACCAGCATCCGGCGGTCGAGCGGCGGGGCGCCGTCGGCCTCGAACAGCGGCGCGAGCGAGCCCGTGGCCCAGCGCTCCAGGCGGGCGGCGAGGCTGCGGCCGCCCGGCTCGGCCTCGACCGCCCCGGCCAGCCCGGCGAGGGTCGGCGGCGTGCGGCCGTGGGTGGCGGGGTCGGGGCCGATGCCCGCCGCCGCGTACACCGCGCGCAGCGCCCGGTCGAGCGCGGCCCGCTCCTCGCGCGCGAGGCCGCCGGCCATCGCGGCGACGAGGCGCGTGAGCGAGGCGAGCTTCGCCGCCAGGCCCGCGTCCGACGCGGCGCCGGTCAGCGCGAACGGGTTGAGCCCCGCGCCCGCGCCGAGCTCGAGGTAGGTCCCGCCGAGCTCGGCCGCCAGGCGCCGGTAGTCGCCCAGGGGGTCGACCGCGAGCACCCGGACGCCGCGCATGAAGCAGCGGCCCATCTCGGCCCCGGTGAGCATCGTCTTGCCGGTGCCCGTCTGCCCGAGCACCAGCGCGTTGTGGCTGGTGTGCCCGAACCGGTCGAGCACGATCGGCGCGCCGGTCCGGCGGGCGACCCCGTACAGGTGGCCCGACGGCTCGTACAGGTCCGACGCCGCGTGGAGCAGCGAGGCCGCGAGCGACGCCGAGTCGAGGTTGCGCTGGGCGATCGGCCGCGGCGCGGGGCCGGGCAGGACCGCGGCCCAGGCGTCGTCGAGGCGGAGGGTCGCGGGCTCGAGGTCGAGCCCGGCGCCCCGGGCCTCCGCGCGCAGCAGCTCGAGCCGCTCCGAGAGGCCCGCGCGGTCGGGCGCCTCGACGAGGAACACGGTGTCGGCGAGGTAGAGCCGGCCGTCCCCCTCGTGGACCCGCCGGCGGCCCTCCGTCGCCGACGCGCCGAGCCGCTCGCGCGCGACGTCGCCGAGCTCGCCGCGCTCGGCCGCCAGCCGCTCCGCCGCCCGGACCTGGCGCAGGCGGGCGGTGAGGAACGCCATCGCCTCGGGCCGCGACAGCGGCCGGACCCGCGTCGCCGCGGCGGCGATCCCGGGCAGCGCCAGCAGCGCCGCCATCCAGCCCGGCGCGACCTCGGCCGGCCAGCGGCGGGACAGCGCCGCCGCTGAGACTAGCGAGCCCTCGCCCTCCGCGAAGCCCGGGTGCAGGCGGTATGTGGCTCCCGCCCGCGCCACGTCGGCCCACAGAGCCGCCACCTCCCCCGGCTCCAGCCGACGGGCGGCGACCCCCTGCTCCTCGGCGGCTCGCTCGACGACACTGATGGCGCGGTCGAGCTCGGGGCCCGACGCCGCGTCGAGGAAGAGGTACGCGCGCCGAAGCGGCCGCCGGGGCGCCGCCGCGCGCTCCCGGTACAGCGCCGCGTACCCCCGGTACCACTCCCGAGCCCGTCGCCCCGAGACCCGCCCCTCGAGCAGGCCGAGGTGTTCCGACGGCGGCCGGTCGGCGGGCACCGAGAGCAGCGTGAACGGCCGCGGCACCGCGTCGTACACCGCCGCCAGCGCCTCCAGCGCCGCCTCGCGCTCGGCCTCGGTCATCAGTTCGAGGCTCACCGGCGCGAGCTCGAGGCCGACGACGGCTCGGCCCCCACACCGGAAGACATCAGCCCCGACACACCCAGACATCCACGAAGGAGCCCGGCTAACGGCAAGCCGTTGTCGGTTGAACGAAATACCTCCGGCGTGGGTCAGGTGCACTGCGCTGTGGGCCATGCCGCCAAGTTTCGCTCGACGCAACCGGAATGCAATGGGTTTTGTGTACGTTCCAGCGGCAGACGACCTTGATAGCCGCGTTGACAGCGGCCACGAGAAACTGGACGCAGGCGGACACGAAGCTGGACGCTGGCGGCCATCGAGAACTGATCGGCCGCGGCCACGAGATCTGGACACCCGACCGACCGGCTCGCTGACGGCGCCCTGAATCGGCGTCCCTCCCCGGTTCACGCTGGGGGTTGCTGAGACAACCCAGGCGACCAGGGAGGGACGTGGTGAAGCATGCCGGAGACGTGGTGGAGATCCTCGAGGCGTACGACCTGACGGGCAGCCTGCGCGAGGCGGCGAGGCTGTCGGGCTGCTCGCCGATGACCGTCGCCCGGTACGTCCGGCTGCGCGAGCGGGGCCAGGCAGCCCCGGACCCGGTGCGCCGCGACCAGATCCTCGACCCGTACCTCGCCAAGCTCGAGGAGTGGGTCGAGCGCAGCCGGGGCCGGGTGCGCGCCGACGTCGCCCACGGGAAGCTGCTCGCGCTCGGCTTCGACGGCTCGGAGCGGACCACGCGGCGGGCGGTGGCCGGGATCAAGCGCGCGTACGAGGCCGGGCACCGGCGCGTCTTCCGGCCCTGGATCCCCGAGCCCGGCATGTGGCTCCAGTTCGACTGGGGCAAGGGCCCCGCGATCGGCGGGCGCGACACGCTGCTGTGGTGCGCCTGGCTGGCCTGGAGCCGGTACCGGGTGGTCAGCCCGACCTGGGACCGGACGCTGCCGACCGTGGTCGCCTGCCTCGACGAGACCCTCCGCCGGCTCGGGGGATGCCCGACGTACGCCCTCACCGACAACGAGCGGACGGTAACCGTCGACCGGATCGCCGGGATCGGCGTGCGGCACCCGGAGATCGTCGCCGCCGGCCGCCACTACGGGCTCCAGATCACGGCCTGCGTGCCGTTCGACCCGGAGTCCAAGGGCGGCAGCGAGGCGACCGTCCGGGTCGCCAAGGCCGACCTCGTGCCGACGGAGGCGAACCTGCTCCCGGCATACGGCTCGTTCGCCGAGCTGCGGGCCGCCTGCGACGCGTTCTGCGAGGGCGTCAACGCCCGGCCGCACCGCGAGACCCGGGAGGCGCCGGCCGACCGGCTGGCGGCCGAGCGCCGGCGGCTGCACCCGATCCCGGGCGAGGCCCACACGGTCGCCTTCGGCGTGACCCGCACCGTGGACGACGACTCGACGCTGCGCTTCGGGTCGGCCCGCTACAGCGTGCCCCACCGGCTCGTCGGCGAGCGGGTCTGGGTGCGGGTGGACGGCGACGAGCTCGTGGTCACCCACGCCGCCCGGGACGGCGCCCGCGAGGTCGCCCGGCACGCGCTCACGACGCCGGGCAGCCCGCGGATCGACCCCGCGCACTACCCGGAGCGGACGAGCGACCCGCTCCACCCGCGTCCGAGGCCCGCCAGCCCCGAGGAGGCCGCCTTCCTCGGCCTCGGGCCCGGCGCCGAGCGCTGGCTCGTCCTCGCCGCGGCGTCGGGCGCCGAGCGGATCCGGACGAAGATCCGCCGGGCGACCGAGCTCGCGATGCTCGTCGGCGGGGTCGAGGTCGAGCGCGCCCTGGGGCTGGCGGCCGAGGCCGGCCGCTTCGCCGACGGGGACCTCGAGGCGATCGTCGACCACCTGCGGCTCATGGGCGACCGCGGCCGGGTCCGCCTCGAGGCCGGCGACGACACCCTCCAGCCCGGCACCGGCGCCTGGGAGCTCGTCGGACGCTGATGGTCGGCCCCGCCCACGACCCGCTCGAGACCCGGTCCCGGCTCGCGGGCGCCGAGGACTCCGAGGAGTTCTCCCGCTGGCGACAGCTGCCGCCGAGGCTCCGCCCGGCCGAGCCGGCGCCGCTCCCGCCCGACGTGCTGCGGCTGCTCCACCGACTCCGGCTGCGCTACTTCCGCGAGGCGGCACCGGTCGTGATCGCCCGCGCCCGCGACGAGGCCTGGGACCACGCCGACCTGCTCAAGGTGCTCCTCGCCGAGGAGGCGGCCGGCCGGGACCGGTCGACCCGGGAGATGCACCGCAGGGCGGCCCGGCTCCCGTCGGGCAAGACGTTCGACGCCTGGGACCCGAAGGCGTCGGCGATCCCGGCCGAGGCCCAGTGGGCGCTGCGCACCCTGGACTGGATCGGCCGGGCCGAGAACCTGGTGCTGGTCGGGCCGTCCGGCACCGGCAAGAGCCACTTCGCCGAGGCCATCGCCCACGCCGCGATCGACCGCGACCTGCGGGTGTCCTGGTTCAGCCTGGAGTCGCTCACGGCCACCATCGCCCGGTCGCGGATCGACGCCACCACCGGCAGGGTCGTCGAGCGGATCGTCCGCTCCGAGCTCGTGGTCGTGGACGACATCGGCCTCCTGCCCGCCGGCGCCGACGAGGCCGAGGCGCTGTACCGGCTGGTCGACGCCGCGTACGAGAAGCGGTCGCTGATCCTGACCTCGAACCTGCACCCGGCGCGCTTCGACACGATCTTCCCGAAGGGCCTGGCCACGGCCGCGGTCGACCGGCTGCTCCACCACGCCCACGTGATCGTCACCGAGGGCCGGTCGCACCGCCTCGCCGAGGCGCTCGACGGGCGCGGGGTCCGGCCGCTCGACACCGCCCCCTGACGCAGCGCCGCTCCGTCCGCGCTGAGGCGCGCAATTCGCCCCGGGCCGCCAGTCGAGATCCGTGGCCGCCTGCGCTCAGGTTTCGTGGCCGCGGGTCCGCGAACGGCATCGTCGCGGGCAGTTTCGATGTCCGCCGGTGGGCAGCTTCAGTGGCCGCCCGTGGGCTGATTCACGTGGCCCTTGACAGAGGAGCCTCGGTCAGGTTGATGTCGATACGACTGAGCGCCGCTGCCGATCGCCCCGAGTCGACGAGGTCTCTGACCAGGTGCACGGCCGCATTACGCACGCCGGCGAGGCCCTCCGTGCGGTTGTTCCAATGGCGCTCGTCCGGGTCGCCCAGGGCGGCCCTGAGAAGTGCGTTCCGGCGGACGACCTCGAGCAGGTCGCTCAGGTAGAAGTAGGAGATCCAGCCCAACTCGAGGTTGTCACGGCGTGCCCGGGCCCTAACCGTCTCGAGCTCGCCCCGTCGTTGGTTCGGCAGCAGCAGGTAGGCCTCGTCGTCTCCAACACGTTCGCGCACGAACGCGGCGAGCCGTGACTCGAACTCGGCGATACGAAGGAAGAAGTAGGTCCGAGCCGGCTGCTTGTTCAAGTCGCTCGTGGTGATGACCCCTGAGATCGAGCGTCCCTCGAACACGAACAGGAAGGGCTGGGCCTGGAGGCCCTCGAGCAGCTCGGAAAGCGAGGCGTCGCCGCTGACCAGCACATCGGGCGAAATCGATCGCGTGGCGTCGCCGACCACCTTGACCGCCGTCTCAGCAAGGGCCTCCTTGGCCACCCAGAAGCTCGGGCGACCCCCAACGAGGACTGGGGCGTGGTCGTAGTTCAGGCGCTCCATCAACTCGAACGCGGCCACCCAGACTTGATGAGCCTCGTACGCGACGACTGGTCCAGGCACGCCGGCTTCCAGCGTGTCCGCTCGACCGTCTCGATCTTCGCGCTCGCCGCGTATCACTGGATCCAGGAGCACAAGGCAGGGCGATGGGCACCGGACCTTGTCAACGTAGGAGACCTCCCGCTTGGGGTCGTCTTGGAAGCAATCCTGTCGTCCGGCCTCCTGCACGGGAATGAGCGCGCCGTCCAGGGGTTCCGCCAAGTCGCCTCCACCGACGTTGTCACGCGCGACGGTTCGGGGGGCCGCGCCAGAGACCTCGACCGCCTGATCGCCGAGCGAGGCCTCGACGTCGGGCAGCCCGCGCCAGCGCAGCGGATGGCAACGGCCCTCTACTGCTACTCGCTGGTTCCGCGCGACCAGGCGCGGCGCGGTGCTACCAAGGCCGAGCTGCTCTCCGCCGCCTACGAGCCGCGAGTGCCGTTCCACGCCGCCGACGAGGTGTTCGGGCTGACCACTGGCGATGATGACGGGCTGGGCGCACTGGAGACACCCACGATCGCGGACGGGTCCGTGGCGGCCCGCTACCGGCTGTCGATCTCGCAGACGCCGCAGATGTTCTACCGGCAGGCGAAGGCCACCATCGCGCCGCCCGAACGCGACGCCTTCCTATGGGAGCGCGCGAAGGTCCTCGCGTCGCCGGGTCCCTTCGACGCGGTGCTGACGATCGACCAGGGAGACCACCCTGGCATACCCCTTGGCAGGCTATTCGGCGAGGTCGACCAGAACTCGCGGACGCGGCTCGTCGTGCTCGACCCTCGGCGATGGACGCTCCTCAACGGCCGGGACACGCCGACGCGCGCCGACATCGAGTCGCTCCTCGGGGTGGGCGTCTCCCCGCTCCCGGTCGACAACGCCGCCTCGTGTGTCGTTGCGTGCGTCAACACCCAGCGCCGCGACGACGCGCGCAAGCGCGCGACCGACCACCTCGCCTGGAAGTCAGTCGCGAGTCAGCTCCAAGGCGACCCGGAGCGCCACGACGAAGCCCTCGCTCACGCCAAGACGAGCGCCGACAAGCTCGACCGAGAGATCCGGCGCGCGTTCCAGCACTACGCGTTCCTGATCCGCGGGTCCGAGCGGATCGAGGTCGACTGGCGCCGGTTCGATGACGACGAGTCCTCGTCCCTGCAGGGCAACCGGGTCTGGGCGGAGATGGCCGTTGCCGGGCGCGCCGCCGGGTCCACGGGTGTGGCAGGCGCCTACCTGGGGACCCTGCTCGACCGGATCTCGCGGGATCTCACCCTCAAGGAGGTCTCGCAGGCGTTCTACAAGAACCCCGTCTTTCCGCTCGTGCGAAGCACGGAGGACATTCGGACGGCGATCTTCGAATTGACGCGGGCCGGCTGGGCGGTGATTGGCCCGGATTCCGCTCCACTCGACATCCGGACCCGCGCGGATCTCTCGATCGGATCGATGGACCAGACCCTGCGGCGGTTCGTGCCCGAGCCCATCCCAGAGGGGCGGCCAGACGGACATACCAATGCCGGTGAGGCGACGATACCGGCGTGGGAAGGAGGTGGGAAGGCGTCATCCGAAGGCCGCCAATACCTCCGGGGAACCCTCCGGTTCCTCAACCAGAGCGTCGTGGGACCTGATGCGAGGCAGCGAGCAAGCGACCTCTTCTGGGCTCTGTACGATGCTCTCGAGCCCGCGGGCAACGGGGACGTGCAGCTGCTCGACGCCACTGTCGCCGTGACCGCTGAGAAGCGAACGCTCGAGGATCTGAAGGCCGCGGCCGAGAAGGCCGGCGCACAGTGGCGCGAGGAGAACATCGAGTTCTGACTGGATCGTCTGCCGGCGAGTCCCCATCGAAATGGGAGGGTTGTGACATCCGGTGTTCGCGAGCCTGACGTTCCGGCGGATCTGGCACTGACATTCCCGCGGCGTCCGCCACAGGTGATTTCGTGCGGCATTCGGCGTCCACAGGGCTCCGCGTGCCGCCGACGTGACCCTTTGCCACGCGCAGGGTGCTCGAGGATGCTTCTGAACCGCGGTACAGCGCCTCTTCCGTCGGCTACGATCTCTGCCACCGGCGCAATCGGGGGTTGATGTTGGCTGGGGCACGGGACGGCGAAGACGAGGCGGTGTTCCAGACCTCGCTGGAGGAGTTGTGGGTCTTACCCGCCGACGACACTGGGGCGACCACGGCGGCTCGCTACCGGTTCCAGAGCGAGGTGATCGCGAGGGACGCTATCGCCTGTCTCGTGACGGGGCGGGGCGCAGTGGTCTGCGAATGGCAGCAGGACGCGATCGTCATCCACGGTAAGGACGACGTCGAGCTTCTGTCGGTGAAGCACATCGAGGTGAGCCAGGGCCGATGGACTCGGCGCCAGCTCATCGACGCCGGAGGGCTCCGCCAGCTCTTCGAGCGGTGGCAGGCCACAGGGCGTCGTGCTCGCTGTCGTCTGGCCACGAACGGCGGCCTCGACGTAGATGCACGCGGACTCCGCGACTCCTGCGCTTCCGGGAACGACGAGGCGATCAAGGACCTCGCACATGACATCTGCGGCCCCTTTGGGGTCGACGCGGATGCCCTGGTTCCCTTCCTGAAGGTGTTGCGCATCGAGGACGAGCTGCCCACCAGACGCTATATCGGCACGGTCAACGTCGCGAGCATGATGGCCCCCGCGCTGAAGAAGCTGGGGCTGACCGCGGTGGCACCGGAGTCCGCGTACGAGGCGATCGTTCGAGCGGTGGAGTTGGCGAGCCGCGACCGTCCTGAAACCGCAGACTCGCTCGACGTCGTCTTGGATCCGGCCCACCTGGACGAGCTCACGAGGACGAGACGTCGACTCGCCGACAGAACGCTCGGGCCCGCTCGGCTCCGCTTGGCCGTGTCCGAGGTCCGCGGGTCGGAGCGAGTGAGACTCATCATCGGGGCGGGGACCAACCCCACGGCGCTGGAGCAGAAGCTGCACGCCGGGGGATTCGGCCCAACAGCAATTCAGTCCGCCAAGGCCCTTCGGGCGAGTTGGTCGCTTTTCGAGAAGGAGACGCTCGACCCCCTCGGGGAGTTCGGCGAACTCGACGGCCTGGCTGTGAGACTGATCGACGCAGCGGCCGAAGCCGAGATCGCCGCGATGGCGTCGCCGGACCTGGACGGCTCGTGGGGCAGACGGATGCACCAGATCCTCAGGGAGCGACTGACGAACGACCCCGTGCCGGCGCCCCCATTCGTGCCGAAGCAGCGCGAGCTGCTTGAGGGGTTCGTGTACGAGCTGACCGATAAGTGCCACATCTGGTGGTCGGACCGGTTCGACCTGGGGGTTGCCTCGTGATCGACCCGACCGACTACCACGTCGCGAGGCTGCTTCTGCTGATCGACGCCTTCACGGCCGCCGGCGGCAGCCTCGACGGCCTCACCAAGGTCGCAAAGCTCGACTTCTTGCTCCGCTACCCGGTCTTCCTCGAGCGGCTGCTCGACCGGCGCCGGAAGGCCTGGCCGGAGGGCGCCGGGCCAACCTCGGCCGAGCGGCTGGCCGTCGAGAGCCGGATGATGCGCTACAAGTACGGACCTTGGGACAACCGCTACTACGCCCTGCTCAGCGCCCTCGTGGGCCGAGGGCTCGTCGAGGCCACCCGGCGCGATGGCCACGTCGCCTTCACGGTCACCGACTCGGGTCGAGGGGCAGCCCGGGATCTCGCGACCTCGGACGCCTGGCGAGCGGTTCATCTCAGGTGCGGGCTCCTGAAGGAGTGGTTCGACCTGTCGGGCAACCAGTTGAAGCAGCTGATCTACCGCGAGCTCCCGGATGTGGTCGATCGCCCCCACTGGACCCCGATCTGATGAACCCTCGTCTGGCCATCCACTCGCTGACCCTGCGTGGGGCTACGCCCGAACAGGTCGTGCGCTACGGGTTCACTGCCGGAGTCAACGTGGTCGTCGGTTCAACCGGAACGGGCAAGACCTCGCTCCTGCGCTGCATCAGATGGGGTCTCGGCGCCACCGCCACCTTCTCCTCGGCCATCCGGCATTCCGTCGCGTCCTCAGACCTTGACGTCGAACTCAACGGCAGACGTCTTCAGATAACGCGGTATGCCGACCGGAGCGATCTCGAAGTGCTCGACCACTCCTCGGGCGAGCTCGTGGCCCGGGCGCGACCGGCAGGCGCGCGAAGCGGGGCCGAGACCCTCATGTCGGACTTCCTGCTCGCGCAGCTGGGCATCCCGAAGGTCGTGGTGCCGCGGGCGCGGAGTCGCGCACGACGCGAACAGACGCCCGTGTCCTTCTGGGACGTGCTCGACTACTTGTTCGTGAGCCAATCGCGCATGGACAACTCCATCGTCTACCACAACAACCCGGTCCGCGACCCGAAGCGGAAAGCGACCTTTGAGCTGCTGTACGGCCTTCTCGACGAGGACGTCGCCGCCCTGGAGCGGACCAGCGGCGAGCTCAAGTCCGACCTGCTCGACGCCAGGAAGACGGTGAAGGGCATCCGCGCCTTCCTCGACGGAAGCGGCACGCCTTCAGAGTCGGAGCTGCGGCTCGAGGCGGACCGCCTAGAGGTCGCGACTGCGGTCGCGACCGCCCGCATCTCCGCGATGAGGACCGGCGCCCGCTCCGAGAACCCCGAGGCGATCGAGGTCCGGAGAAGCGTTCTGGAGCAGGAGGTCCTCGTGGCCAGCCTGCAGCACGTTCAGCAGGCCGCCGCCCTCGAGGTTGCACGGTACGAGTCCCTTGTTGCCCAGCTGGAACTCGATCTCGACCGCCTCGAGCGTGGCGAGGTCGCGAACGAGGTCTTGGCGCCCTTCGAGTTCTCGACGTGCCCCCGATGCAGCCAGAAGCTCAGCCGCGTAGCTCCGGACGGACATTGTCTGCTGTGTCTGCAGCCCGATCCTCCGCCCAACGAAGATGCGGTTCCGGCCGAGTATGCACGCCTTGAGGCGCAGCTGGCCGAAACGGTGACGCTCCTCCAGACTGCCGAGGAGGCCCGCGAGAAAGCCTTCGCAGAAGCCACGGCCGCCGAGTCGGACCTCCAGGAGCTCCACAAGGCCCTGGATGCTCAACTCGAGGAGTTCGTGAGCCGACAGTACTCGGCCATCGAAGAAGCCGCGGGCGCGCTGGCAGCTGCGTCGGCGCAGCAGAAGTCGGTCGCCACCCTGATCGCGCTCCACGACCGGTACCGCCGTCAGTCACAGGGGTTGCCCAAGCTCGAGGGACAGCTCAAGGCCGTGGAGGCCGAGCTGAGCGAGGCACGGGCGCGCCTCGAGACTGCGCGCGAGAAGATCGGGCGCTTGTCCGCGATGTTCGACGAGATCCTGCGCGACTTCCGGTATCCGTGGTACCCGGCTCAGGGCGCATCCATTGACGGCCGCAGCTACCTCCCGGTGGTGGGCTCGGACACGTTCGCGGAGTCATCGAGCGGCATGCAGACGCTGCTGAACGTCGCGTACCACCTGGCCGGATTGCGGCTGGGCCTCCAGGAGGGTGACACCCTTCTGCCTCTCTTCCTCGTCCTGGACAGCCCGCGCAAGAACATCGGGACCATCAACGACCAGAGCATCGGGGAGCGCATCTACCGGTGGTTCCGGATCCTGCAGGACTCCTACCCCGGAGGATTTCAGATGATCGTCGCTGAGAACGATCCGCCGCCCTTCATGTCGGACTTTGCGAGTCTCGGTCTCTCCTACGAGCGGCCGCTCATCCCTTGGCTGCAGCACCCCGGCGAAGGTCACGTGACACCGGTCGAGCGGTGAAGCCCAGGTCTGTCGGGCCCGAGCCCTGGTGGAGCACCTGCCGTCTTGTCGGGCGCCTCTGCAGTCTTGCACGAGATTGACACTCGGTTAGGTTCGCGGTCAGGTCTGCGCAAAGTCACATCTCTAGGCTCTGGGAGAGCAGAACCTCGGGCTACCGTTCAGCGGTCTGTCAAGGCCCCGACTGGAGTCCCTGACGCCGTCACGGGGCCTGTCAAGTCTTGACAGCAACTCACGGGCTCGTTCCCGGGGTCGACAGCGCGAGGTAGAACGTGGCGGCGAGCGCCTGGGTGGCGAAGTCCGCCTCGGACGTGGCGGGGATGGCGACCACGACGCTGCCGAGCTTCGGCGCGACGAGCGAGCCCGAGCCCGAGCTCGACCCGGCTGACCCGGACGTGAGCGGCTGCCCGTCGGCGGTCCGGAGCGCGAGCACGAGGAGCCCCCGCCCCATGACGACGGTGGCGGGCGGGCTCGAGCCGGGGGCGGCGGCGAGCCCCGTCTTGAGCGAGCTCGGCACGGCGACGACGTCGACGCGTGCGCCCGGCGCGAGCGCGGCGCCGACCGCCTGGGACGGGTCGACCGGGAGCGCGAACGCGACCTGGCCCGCCGAGAGCGGCGCGCCGAGGCCGAGCGCCCGCTCGCCGGGGGTTGACTCGACCGCGCGCCGGTCGACCGCCTGCCCGGCCAGGATCGGCACCGCGGCGTACGACCCGACCACCTCGCCGGCCGACCGCGCCGCGCCGGCGGGGGCGTCGGCCGGGCTGACGCGGATGGTCTCGACCATGTCGGGCGTGATCTGGGTGAGCACCGGCACGTCGACCGTGGCGCGCACGATGTCGACCCGGGGCTGCCCGAGCAGGTAGACGCCGCCCGCGACGAGGCCCGCGAGCAGGAACGCGACGACGTACGGGGCGCGGCGGACGCGCACGGCTCTCCCTCCCCTCTCCTTCAGCGGCTGACGGCCGAGTAGACGACGGTCACCGCGACGTCGCCCGAGACCGAGGAGTCGCGGACGGTGCCGTCGGCGTAGGTGGTGCGGAGCACGAGGACCAGGCGCACCGGGTACGTGCCCGGCGCGTCCCACTGGATCGCGACCGGCGCGTCCGGCGGGTACGAGCCGGTCCTGGTGGTGTCGGCGGCGTCGTTCACGCCGCGCTCGTAGCGGTACGAGAGGAGCACCGTCCTGGCGCCCCCGATCACCACGCCGCCGGAGCGCATCACGCCCTCGCTCACGATGACAGGCCGGATGTACAGCGAGCAGTGGAGCCCGCGCGGCCACCAGAGGGCGTCGTGGCCGGCCGCGTCGGGCGGCACGGCGGTCCCGCCGGGCAGCGTCCCCGACGGGCTCGCGCCCACGGTCACCACCGGCGGCAGGTAGTCGATCGGCAGCGCCGACACCCCGGTCGCGCTGTTGGTGATGTCGATCGCGAACGGGACGACCTGCTCGTACGGGTCGCCCGCGGGGGTGAAGAAGGCGCCGTACGCCTGACCGGTGACGTGGACGGTCACGGTCACGTCGAAGGTGCCGGGCTCGTACGCGTGGGTGGTGGCCAGGCTGTCGGTGCCGTTGTCGCCGAAGGCGCGGCTCGAGCCGTCGCCGAAGTCGACCGTCCACCGCGTCTCGCGGACCGAGGAGGGGATGACGTAGGCGCTGATCGCCTTGCCGAGGTACGCCTGCCAGCCGGCCGTGAGCTGCGCCGTCACCGCGCGGTCGGTCCGCGCGGGCGCGGTGACCGGGTCGACCGCGACGTCGAGGTACAGGCTCATGTCGGCGTACCCGCTGGCGTCGAGCCCGATCGCCGACTGCGGGCCGCAGACGACGGTCGACTCCGGGTTGTCGGAGTTGACCGGGATGCCGGTGCTGGTGCGGTGGACGATGACCCAGTAGGCGTGGCAGTACGGGCTCGGGTTGCCCTGGTTGCGCCACTCGGACCAGAACTCGGTCTGCACCGGCCGTCCGCGCTGCTCCGGCGGCGCCCAGTGGCCGTTCACCTGGACGCCTACGTAGCCGTGGCCCGAGTCGCCGTGCCAGGTCTGCAGCGCGACGTCGAAGTTCGAGTCGAACGCGAGGGCGGCGGGCGCGAGCAGCAGCAGGAGCGCTCCCGCGAGCACGGCGCCGGAGAGCAGCCGCAGTGCGCTCATCGGCTCTGGTACTCGTCGACGAGCCACCGCCCGACGAGCCGCTTGAGGGTGACGGTGACCTGCCGGGTCGCGAGCACGACCGGGCTCTCGAGCGGCGACCCGTTCGCCGCGCTGATGTCGTAGCCGCCCTCGGTGTAGTCGAAGGTCACCGTTGCGGTGTCACCGCTGGTGGTCGACGTCATGTTCTCGAGGCGGAGCACCGTGGTCACCGACGCCTTGCCCGACTCCTTCTGGCCCTGCAGGAAGCCGGCGGCCGACAGGTACGCGGACGATCCCGTGCTGGTGACGTACGGCACGAGGCCGGCCGGGTCGTCCGACTCGCGCGCCTTGGCGTAGGCGGCGACGAACCCGCGGACGGCGGCCTCGGGCGTGGCGCCCGGGTCGGCGGAGGGGGTGGCGGTCGCCGGCGGTGGCGCGGTCGGCGTCGCCGTCGGGCCCCCGCCGCCCGTGAGGAGGACGAGCGCGAGCACCGCGAGGACGACCAGCGCGCTCGCGCCGACTGCGACCAGGAGCCGGTGGCGGGGCTGGACGTCCACCGTCACGACCTCGCCGCCGCCGACCCGGTGAGGTCGAGCACGACGACCGGGCCGAGCCCGGCGAGCCCGAGGAGCGGCACGCGCACCGGCGCGCTGATCGCGATCGAGACCGTCGGGGCGGCGTCGGGGGCGCCCGTGATCGGGTCGAGCCCGCCGTCGTTGGTGACGGCCACGCGCGCGCCGGCCGCGATGTCCGCGGGCGCCCCGGCGAGCATCGACGATGTGGCGTCGAGGTTCGCGGCCAGGTACTGGCGCGCGAGCGCGTCCGCCTGCACCGGCAGGAGGCGCGGCCGGCCGCCGGCCGCGAGGGCCGGGACGTCGAGCGCCTGGGTGGCGGTGAGCGCCGCCATGTCGAGCTGCGCGCGCAGGCGCGTCCGCATCGCCTCGAGCGTCCCGACGGCGAGCACGAGCGCGAGCACGAGCATGAGCAGCGGGAACAGCAGGACCGCGTACACCGCGACCTGCCCGCGTTCGGCGCGCCTCGACGGCGCGGCCATCAGTGGGCCACCTCGCTGCGGGTCACGAACTCGCCCCGCAGCGGCACCGGCCACGACCCGAGGAACGGGATCGAGGCGCGCGCGTCGACCGACACGGTGACCCGGATCGGCTCGCCCCACGACGCGACGGCTGGCACGACGGACACCGCCGCCCGGCCGGGGTCGATGCCGCCGTCGCGCAGCTCGGTCGCGATCCGGTCGCGCACCGTCGGCCCGTCCTCGCCGGCCACCGCCGCCTGCCGCGCGCCCGCCGCGGCCGCGGCGTCCACGACGAGGCGCGTGTGCTCGAGCTGGCCGAACACGACCACGCCGAGCAGCACGGGCACCAGCACGAGCGGCACGACGAGCACGGCCTCGACGGTCGCCGTGCCGCGCTCGCCGCGGCGGGGGTCGGCTCGCGTGCCCCGGCGTCGCCCGGCCATCGTCAGCCGCCCGTCAGCTGGCGCACGAGGTCGCCGATCTTGGCCGCGAGGCCGTTGTTCCAGGCGAGGATCGCGGCCGAGAGGACGACCAGGATGATCCCCGCCGCGATCACGTACTCGAGCGTGGTCAGGCCCCGCTCGTCGGCCGTGATCGCCCGCCAGGCCCGCAGGCCGAGGCGCACCAGCTTGTCGCGCATCGCTCTCCCTCCCATGTCACAGGCGCCCCAGCGTCGAGATGAACAGGGGCACCACCACCAGCAGGACGAACTCGGGCAGGTACACGCCCGCGAGGATGGCCGCGAGCTTGGGCTGGACGGTCGAGGCGGCGCCGAGCAGCCGGTTGCGCTCGCCGTCGCGGAGGCCGCGCTCGTGCTCCGCGAGCACGTCGCCGACCCCCTTGCCCAGGTGCCGCGCCTGGGCGAGCGACCCCGCGAGCTCGTCGAGCTCCTCGAGGTCGGCGGCCGCCGCCACGTCGCGGAGCGCGGCGTACAGGTCGACGCCGGTGCCGTACGCCGCCACGGCGCTCCGCACCTGGCTCGCGAGGAGGTTGCGGCCGCCCGTCGCCCGGTGGAGCGCCTCGGCGACGTCGGCGACCGCGCGCTCCAGCGTGTGGCGCTCGGCCAGCGGCCGGACCAGGGCGAGGAAGTCCGGCAGCTCTCGGCGCAGCTGCGCCTGGCGCCTCCGGCCGAGCCAGCCGAGGTACTCGGTCGGGAACACGTAGCCCGCGAACGCGACCGGCAGCACCGCCACCAGCGCGAATGGGGCCAGCGGGGTCAGCGCGACGCCAAGCGCGAGCAGCCCGGCGGCCAGCACGAGCTTCGCGGCGTACACCTCGGCGGGCGGGAGGGCCGCGGGGTCGAGGCCCGCGCGGACGATGTCGCGCTCGGACACCTGCGAGGCGAGGGCGGGCACCCGCGCGGCGACCGCCGACGCGAGCGGCGCCAGGGCGCGCTCCCAGGCAGGCCGCTCCGCCGACACGAGGCGCGCGTACCGCTCGCGCGGCAGCCCGACCGCCCGCACGGCGTCGTCCCGCGCGGGCACCGCGAGCCACGGCGCGAACACGGCCATCAGCAGGCAGAAGGCGGCGAGCCCGACCGCGAGCGCGCCGAGCGGGGTCGGGTCCATCACGCGCCCTCCAGCCGGGTGGCGCGCCACGAGAGGACGATGCCCGCGACCTCGAGGAGGGCGGCCGCCGGCAGGAGCACGAACCGCCCGGCCGGCGTGTCGACCACCGGCGCGACGAGCTCGCGGTTCGCCACCAGGAGGTACAGGAACAGGGCCGGGATGACGACCGCGAGGATGAGCGCCTGGACGCGGAGGCCCCGGCTCTCGGCGGCCGCCGAGCGCGCGATCGACTGGTTGCTCCGCGCGGCCTCGTTGAGCGCGCCGAGCACGCCCGCCGCCGCCGACGCCGGCTGGCGCGTCGTGGCGAGCACGGTCAGGGCGTCGAACACGAGGGCGAGGTTCCGCCCGGCCTGCCGCGGCCGGAGTGCGGCCAGCGCCTCGGCGAGGGGCTCCGACGCGTAGTAGCGGCCCAGCAGCTCCTCGAAGTCGGCGCGCACCCAGCGGTGCCGCGCCACCTCCGACGCCGCGGCGAACAGGTCGGGCCACGTGCCCCCGGCCGCGGCGCGGTTCACCATCGCGCGGAGGACGCGGGGCGCGTCCTCGTCCGCGGCCCGCGCCTCGGCGCCGACGAGGTACCGCACGTACAGCCGCGGGACGAGGGCGCCCGCCGCGGCGCCGACCAGGGCCATCGGCACGGACAGCGCGAGCCCGGCGAGGCCGCCGGCGAGCGGGGCCGCGACCGAGGCCGCGAGGTACGCCCCGGGCCGCAGCTCGAGCCGCGCCCGCGCGTCTGACGGGGATTCCGAACCGGCGCGCCCTCTCAGAGATGCTCGACCGCGAAATCCACACCTCCGAACGTTACGACACCCCATT
>JAJYDP010000660.1 GCA_021777365.1 Chloroflexota bacterium
ATCGCGGGACAGCTGCGCCTGCGCGTTGGCCAGCGCGACCTGGGCGTTGGTGACCCCCTGCTGCGCCGTCTGGAGCGTCAGCTGGTCCTTGGCGAGCTGGTTGGTCTGCGACTGCTGCGCGGACTGCAGGTTCAGCTGGGCCGCGTTGACGCCATCCTGCGCGGTCGCGACCTGGTCGGCGGTCGGGCCGGCCTGGGCGGTGGTGAGCTGGGCCTGCGCGTTGGCGAGCGCCTGTTCGGCCATCGTCACCGCCAGCTGGTTCTGCTGGATGGTGATCTGCTTGTTGTGGTTCGCTGACGTCAGCGAAAGGTTCGCCTGGGAGATGGCATTCTGGGCGGACGCCACTACGGTGGCTGCCGGGCTGCCGTTGGCGGCGGCGAGGGTCGCCTTCGCCGCTGCCAGGTTGGCCTTCGCGATCGCCAGCTGGACCGTTGCGTCCGTGGTGTCGGCAGTGGCGAGCACCTGGCCCTTCGTGACCGAGTCGCCCACCTTCACGCCGACCTTCTTCACGAGCCAGGTGGTGTTCGACGAGCTGGTCGTGTTGGACGACGTGCTCGTGGCGCTCGAGCTGGTCGAAGTTGTCGAACTGCTCGTGAGCTCGGGGTCGCTGCCGAAGCTCAGGCCGTACACGGCCGTCGCCGACACGCTGCCGGTCGCGGCGACCTGCGCCGTCACGTTGGTCCGGGCGGCCGTGGCCGTCAGCACCTGCGCGGTGGTGCTCCTGGAGAGGCCCGGCCCGAGCACCGCGAACCCGGCCGCGCCCGCGCCGATGGCGACCATGAGGGCCGCGCCAATCACCCTGCGTCTCATCCGAATGTCCCTTCTCGTTCGTCCCTGCGTTCCTCCCCGTGCTCCCGCCCGGCCGGCCCCGCACGCGGCGGCGCCATCGATGGCCTACGGTTGCGGGATCGAGGACAGGACGCTGACGCAGTGACGGTCCGGATCGCCAGGCGGGGGCGCGGTCCGCGTGTCCTGGGCCGGCTGCGTGTCCATGCCGGTGAGTCTCGGACCGGGGACCTTGCGGAAGGGTTACGGGTACGCGGTCACCAGGTCGAACAGCTCGGTCGCCGCGAACTGGCGGTCGTAGCTCCCCTCGCTGATCTGCCGTACGACACCGGCCTCCGCGAGCGCCTTGAGCCCGACAAACGCCTGCTGCTGGCTGGTCCCGATCGCCGCGCGGGTCGTGGGAGCGGACACGATCGGTTGGGCCGGGAGAAGGGCGATGAGCCTTTAACGTCAACCGCCGAATGAAGGCTTCGCGCGTCGTGAGGAGCCCGTGGCTACACTCGATTGCACACATGGGCGCACGCAGCGGGCTGAAGACCGGGCTCGGGGTCAGTACGGCCCTGGCCGTGCTGCTGGTGGCGACCATGCTCATGCGCGCCAGCCAGAACATGGCCCTGACCACCTTTCCGCTGGTGGCGGGGGAGCTGCTCCATCTCAATGCCAGCGCGGTGGGCGGCATCGCGGCGGCGGGGAGTGGCGTTTCGGTGCTGGCGATGGTCCTGCTCGCCTCGCGCATTCCCCCGCAGAGGGGCCCAGCCGTCCTGGTCGCCTCGCTGCTGTTGCTTGGCCTGGCATTCCCGCTGGTCGCCACGGCTCACTCGGCGGTCGTCTTGACGATCGCGGTCCTCCTCCTCGGATTTGGCGGCGGACTCGCATTCCCCACCCTCATCACCGCGGTGGGAGGAATCGCTGGCGACGGGGCCCAACCCGGGGCTCGCGATCGGCCCGTTGCTCTCCTGGGAGTGGCCCTCAGTGCCAGTCTGGTCATCGGCCCGTTCGTGGAGACCGGGGCTCTGGCCGCCAGCGGTGGCAGCCTCCGCACCACATTCTTGTGGTTCACACTGGGGCCCTTGCTGGCTGCCCTACTGATGGCGGTGGTGGTCGCCCGGCGCTCAGGGTGGAACCGCTCGCGTCGGCTGGCCAGACCGCGGAGCCCGTCGGGCGGCGAGGGGCTGGCTCGCACGGTCGGCGTGGCCACGGATGCGGCGGTGGCCGACGAAGGCGTCAGGGCCGCCGCCGAGCCGGCGCCAGCTTCATCGTGGGTGTCCTTGCGGCAATCTCTGAGCGACCCGGCCTTCCAGGTGGCCTTGCTCGGCCAGCTCCTCTACGCGGCGCCGTTCGCCGCCCTGATCGTGTTCGGGGCTCTCTTCGCCCGTCACGACTACGGGCTGTCTTCGGGTCAGATTCAGGTGGCGTTTGGGACCTTCTTCGGGATCTCCCTTGCGGTGCGGGTGGGGGTCGCCTGGCGTTCTCCCATCCGCCACAAGCTGGCCTGGTTCCGGGTCTCGGCGGGGCTCACGTTGGTCGGCCTGGCGGTGATCGGCCTCGGCCATGGAGAACCACAGCTGCTGCTGGCACTGGCGATTCTCGGGATTCCGCACGGATTGACCTTCCCCCTCGCCATGGCCCTGGTTGCCGAGGATCGCCCCCGCAGGGAGCTCGCCTCGGTCAACGCCCATCTCGTGGCCAGCATGCAGGCTGTCAACCTGGCCTTGCCGCTCCTGCTCGGCCTTGGGATCGACGCCCTGGGGTTCCGGGTGATGTTCCTGATCCTGCTGGCTCCGGTGGCCGCCGCCGCCTACGCCCAGTACCAGCTGGGAAGGCGGCGGGCCGTGCGCGCGGCGGAAGCCGGCCGGTAGCCATAAGGGTGCCGCGGCTACCGCAGGCCTGGATCATGAGCGAGGGATCCGCGGCCCAGGATCCACCTGGTGAGGTCGTCGTCCACGACGCGCCCGATGTCGGGGCGCGGGTGGAGGTGCCGGTCGGGGACGACACAGTCTGGGTGACCCGGCGGCAAATGGCGGACCTGTTCGACACGACACCCCGCAACGTTGGCATGCACGTCCAGGACGCCTGCGGCGAGGGCAAGCTCGAGAGCCTCGCCTGCACCCTCACGGCCCGACCTGCATCTGGCTCGGGTCGGCCCGGCCGGGGCGCTCCACTGGCGTCAGTCAAGCGAGCCCCACCAGCAGGCGCAGGCGCTCCTCGATCGCCGCCATGACGGCCGGCGAGACCCGGCCCGACGGATCGCCGGCCAACCGGTCGCGCGACACCGTCCGTAGCTGGTCGACCATTGCCCAGGATTCCTGGCGCACCCCGCCGTCTTCCGGCGCGACCCGGACGTGCCAGAGGATGCCGCGGTTCACCGACGTGAGCGGCACGATGACCACGAGCCCGGACGCGCTGCGGCTGAAGCGGTCGTCCCGGCTCGCCGAGTTCTTCCGCGAGGCCCCGATCGCACTCACGAAGAGGCGGGGCCGAAGCCCCGCCTCCCGGTGCCCGGTGGACCTGGCGAACCGCGAGCGATGCCTGCGGCCCGCCAGGCTGCCTATCTCATGGGACGATGTAGCGCTCGATCTGGCTCCAGACGCTGTTGGCGTTGGCCGTGGTGGGGTAGGCGATCGCGCGGACGTACCAGAGGCCCGGCGAGCCGAACTTCCAGGTCCACTTCGCCAGGCCAGCCG
>JAJYDP010000661.1 GCA_021777365.1 Chloroflexota bacterium
CTGGGCGGCGAGTCCAGCGCACTGGGGGTCGCCCGTCACTACGCCGGCCGGTACCCCGGGCTGCTCGATGGCCTGGTGATCGACCGCGCGGACGAGGCACAGGCCGCCTGGATCGAGGCCCTGGGCATCCGGGCCCTGGCAACCTCGGCCGTCATGCGCGACGATGCGGATCGGGCGCGGCTGGCCGGCGAGGTGCTCGCGTTCGCCGCCGACCTGCGGACCGGCCGGAGCGCCCCACGGGACACACGACAGGAGGGCTGAGGTGCGCATCGGGATCGGGCTGCCGACCGTCATCCCCGGGGTGCCGGGCGAGGTCGTGCTCGAGTGGGCACGACGGGCCGAACGGCGCGGCTTCGGCACGCTCGGCGTGATCGACCGGGTCGCGTACCCCAACTACGAGCCCCTCACCGCGCTCGCTGCGGCTGCCGGCGCGACGAGCACGATCGAACTGATGACCGACGTGCTGCTCGGCCCGACCCGGGACCCGGTGCTGCTCGCGAAGCAGGCGGCCAGCCTGAACCGGCTGTCGGGAGGGCGCTTCACGCTGGGGCTCGGTGTCGGCGCGCGGCCCGACGACTTCGCGGTGGTCGGCCGTGACTTCCACGCTCGCGGCCGCGAATGGGACGCGGCGCTGGAGGTCATGGACCTGGTCTGGCAGGGCGAGGCGCCGCCCGGGACGACCAGGACCAGCGCGCCGGTGGTCGGTGGCGGCGGACAACCCCGGCTCCTGTTCGGCGGCACCTCCGACGCCTCGATCCGGCGCACGGTCCGCTGGGGCGCAGGCTGGACGGCCAGCAGCAGTGCCGGCGACGCGCTGCCGGGGCTCGTCGAGCGCGTCCGGACCGCGTGGCGCGAAGCGGGCCGGGACGGCCGGCCGTGGATCTCCGTGCTCACCTACTTCGCCGCCGGCGACGGTCCCGACGATCCCCGGGCGGCCGACTTCGTGATCGACTACTACGGGCCGCAGCGAGGACCCGTCCTGGCGGCGGGGCTGCCGCGGACCCCGGATGCCCTGCGGGCCATGGTGCGCCGGTGCGGGGACCTGGGTGTCGACGAGGTGGTCGTGTTCCCAACGCTGCCCGAGCCGGACCAGGTCGACCGGCTCGCGGACGCGGTGCTCGGCTGAGGAAATGGACGGCGGCAGGGGCGGCGCGCGGCGAGCGGACCTGTCCCGACTCCATGCCGTCGTGCCGCTGCGCTCCCTGGAGGGCGGCAAGACGCGCCTGGGCGCCGCGCTGGACGCGGAGGAGCGCGAGGAACTGATCGTGGGCATGCTGCGCCACGTTCTCGGGACACTGCTGGCGTGGGGCGGCGCGGCCGGGATCCTGGTGGTGAGCCCGGACCGGGCGCTCCTGTCGATCGCATCCGCGGCAGGGGCCCGCACGCTGCGCCAGGACGCCGGCGATCTCAACGACGCGATCCGCCTCGGACGCGACGATGTGATGGCCGGCGGGGCCACCGCGCTGCTCGTGCTGCCCGGGGACCTGCCGCTCCTCGAGCGCGAGGCGCTGGAGCGCCTCCGCGAGGCCGCGGACGCCGCGCTCGCGGCGGGGGGCGGCGCACCGCTCGTGGCCATCGTCCCGGCCGACGCCCGAAGCGGCACCAACGCGCTGGTCCTCTCCCCGCCGGATGTCATCGAGCCGGCGTTCGGTCCCGAGAGCCTGCGTGCGCACCTCGAGGCGGCGCGGGCCGCGAACGCGAGCGTGCTGCTGGTGGAGGACCCGGTCGTCGGCTTCGACCTCGACACGCCCGCCGACGTCGAGCGGCTCCAACCGGCCCGCCTGGCCGAGCTGCAGGCGATCGGCGCCATGCCCGGCCTGGAAGCCGCGTGGCCGGCACCGTGACTGGATCGGTCGAGTCCGGCAGGCGCGCCTCGCAGGATCCCGCCACCCGGGGCGACACGCACCTTCCGGGTCCCGCGGCCGGCGGGCCGCCCCCCGGCGCCGCGCCGGGCGAGGTCCCGGGCCGGCTCCTGGTGATCCCGCTCCCGCCGCTCCCGGATGTCCGGGCCGGCGACGACCTGGCGGCGCTGATCGTCGATGCGCTGCGGGCCGGTGCCGCCAGCGACCCGGAGCTCGCCGTCCGGCCCGGCGACGTGCTGGTGGTGACCCAGAAGATCGTCTCCAAGGCGGAGGGCCGCGTGGTGGACCTGCGCACGGTGACGCCCGGGCCCGAGGCGGTGGCGTTCGCCGCGCGGTGGGGTCGGGATCCGCGCCAGGTGGAGGTGGTGCTGCGCGAGTCGGCGCGGGTCGTCCGCATGGAGCGCGGCGTGATCGTCGCCCGTACGCGCCATGGGTACGTCTGCGCGAACGCCGGGGTCGACGCCTCCAACACGGACGCGCCCGACCTGGTCACGCTGCTGCCCGACGATCCCGACGCCTCCGCCGCCCGCATCCGGGCCGGCCTGGCCGCCCTGCTCGGGGTCGAGCCGGCCGTGGTCGTGGCCGACTCGTTCGGCCGGCCCTGGCGCTGGGGCATCACGGACGTGGCGCTGGGGGTCGCCGGCTTCGCCCCGCTGGCCGACTACCGCGGGCTCGAGGACACCGGCGGACGTGCCATGCACGCGACCGTGGTGGCCGTGGCCGACGAGATCTGCTCGGCGGCCGAACTCGCCTCGGGCAAGACCTCGCGCCGGCCCGTCGTGCTCGTGCGCGGCGCGCCCCTGCCGGCCGGAGACGGATCGGTTGTCCGCGACGTCGTGATGCCGGAGGCGTTCGACCTGTTCGCGTGAGGGAGCCCCGGCCCCGGCGTCGCCGGAGCACCCGAGGCCGCCGGGACGCCCCCGGGGCTGGTCCCGCATCCGCGGTACTCTCCGACCATGAAGATCGGACTGCAGATCCCCAGCTTCACCTGGCCCGGTGGCGACGCCGCGATCGGCCCCACCTTCGCCCGCATCGTGCGCGCCGCCGACGACGCCGGCTTCGACTCGATCTGGGTGATGGACCACTTCTTCCAGATCCCGAGCGTCGGACAGGCGGAGGAACCGATGCTCGAGGGCTGGTCGGCGCTGGCCTACGCCGCGGCCCTGACGAAGCGCGCGACGCTCGGCCTCATGGTCGGCGGCATCCATTACCGGCAGGCCGGGCTCTGGGCCAAGGCCGCCACGACCCTCGACGTGCTGTCCGGCGGTCGCGCATGGCTCGGGATCGGCGCCGCCTGGAACGAGCAGGAGTCGAAGGGGCTCGGCTTCCCCTTCCCGCCGCTCGGCGAGCGTTTCGAGATGCTCGAGGAGACGCTGCGCGTGGTGCACGAGATGTGGAGGGGCGACCGTGGCACGGGCGCGGCGTTCGAGGGGCGCCACTACCAGCTGCAGCGGCTGCTCAACAGCCCGCAGGCGCTGCAGCGGCCCCACCCCCCGATCATGATCGGCGGCGGTGGGGAACGGAAGACGCTGCGCCTCGTCGCCCGGTACGCAGACGCCACCAACATCTTCGGGGGCGCCGAGAACCTCCGGCACAAGTACGCGGTA
>JAJYDP010000662.1 GCA_021777365.1 Chloroflexota bacterium
GGGGCCGAACGCGCGAATCGCCGGCTCTGTTTCGGCGAAGAACCGCTCGAGGGCCGCGACCCTGCCGGCGTCGCCTCCCGGGCCGCGCCCGAGGGGGCCGGGGTCGAGGACGACCAGGTCGACGCCGTCGGGTGCGGATCCGGCGGCGCGCATGGCCACCAGCAGGACGTCGTTGCCCGCTCGCGCGAGGGCGCGGGTGATCTCGGCGACGTGGACCGAGGCCCCCTTGGCGCCACCAACCGGGATGCCCGGGTCCGGAAGGAGGTAGGCGATCCTCATCGGGCCGCTCCCGGCTCGCGGATGCCGGCCCGCGGCTGGGGCGGGGGCGGCACGGCCGCGGGGCACCCTGGCTGCGATTCCTCCGGGCGCGAGGTGTCGAGCAGGAGCGCGGCGACGCTTCGGACGGCGGAGGCTCGATCGAAACGGTCGAGCACGCGGGCCCGGCTGGCCGCTCCGAGCCGGCGGGCGAGCGCCGGGTCCTCGACCAGCTGGCCGATCCGGTCCGCCACGGCCGCCGGGTCGGACGGGGGTACGAGGAAGCCCGTCACGCCGTCGATGACGGCCTCCGGGATTCCGGCCACGTCCGAAGCGACCACCGCGAGGCCGCTCGCCATCGCCTCCAGCACCACGTTCGGCACGCCGTCGCGATCGCCGTCCGGGAGCACCACGCTGCACTGGACGAACGCGTCGGCGTCGCGGTACGCCGCCGCGACCGACTCGTGGCTGCGGGCGCCCTCGAAGGTGACGGTGCCCGCGATGCCGAGCGCCCGGGCGCGTGCCTCGAGGTCGGCACGGAGGGGTCCGCCGCCGACGATCCGGCACGTGACAGGCTGGCCTCGTTGCGCGAGGAGCGCGATCGCGTCGAGCAGTACGGGGTAGCCCTTCTTCTCGACGAGCCGGCCGGCGGCCAGGAGCCGGAAGGGGCGCTGGCCGGCCGCGGGGGCAACCTCGGCCGCAGGGGCAGCCTCGGCCGCAGGGGCAGCCTCGGCCGCGGGGGCAGCCTCGCCGGGCCGGAACCGGAGCGGGTCGACCCCGTGGTACTGGAGCCGGATGCTGTCTGCGGCGGGCCCCGCGACCTCGGCCAGGGCCGCCCGGGCGCTCTCCGAGCAGACCAGCATGAATTCGGCGGCCGCCGCCCGGCGGGCGAGCTGCTCCGGGTCCGACACGTAGATGTCCTTGGCGTGCGCGGCGAAGCTGAACGGGCGCCCGGTCAGGAGATGGACCTGGTGGGCGATGGCCGCGGGGCCGTGGGCGAACGCGGCATGGAGGTGCGAGGCGCCGTCCTCGTCGAGCCGCGCCGCGAGGCTCCCGGCGTCCACGAAGTGCGACAGGGCGGCCCGGCGCTGTCGATGGCCGGACGCGTCGAACAGGGTCCGCCAATAGCGGGCCGGGTGGGCCATCGCGACGCGGGCGTGGGCCACCAGCGTCGAGCCGAGCCAGCCGAGGCGTGCGCGGACGGCAGGCCCCGGACGCAGGTAAGCAATGGGGCCGCGGACCCGGGCGACGTCCGGCTGCACGAGCGGCTCCCGGGGGTCGCGGATCGCGAACAGCCGGAGTGGCACACCGGCGTCCTCGAGCCCGAGCACCTCGTCGAGAATGAACGTCTCGGACAGGCGGGGGAAGCGCTTCGTCAGGTAGCCGACCGGGCGCACGGGGGCGCCCGGTGCCACGGCGGGCGCGTCCGGCGCAGGGTCACGCTCGGGGAGACCGCTCACGCCGGCACCGGGAGCGCCGCCGGCAGGGCGGCCGCCGCCACGCCGATCGGCAGCGGGCGCCGGATCCGGCTCTGCTGCGCCACGCGCGCCTCGGCGAGGAGGAGCTCGCGCAGGCGGGGCAGGCCGAGCCTGTCGAAGGGGACCGCGGATCGCCGGGGCTCCTGGAGCGCAGCGGAGAGCGCGATCTCGAGGCGATCCTCGAGCGCGTCGCCCGCCGCCACCACGCGCACCAGCCCGCGGCCCGCGAACAGCTCCGCGCGGATCGCCTGCTCGCGGCGCGGCCAGACGCGGGGCACGACGATGGTGGGCGTCCCGCTGGGGACCGCCTCCATCAGCGAGTTGTACCCGCCCATGGTCACCACCACGCTGGCCGCCGCCATCACGCCCTCGAGCCCGGGGATGAACTCCTCGAGATGGCCGGCGCGGCTGCCGCGCACTTCAGCCTCCAGGGCCTCGCGCTCGCCACGCTCCATCAGCGGGCCGCTGACGAGCAGGCTGGGGAGGCCGTGCCGCTCCGCCGCGGCAAGGGTCGCGTGCAGCACGTCGACGCCGTCGCCACCGCCGCCCGCGGTGCCCAGCACGAACCGCATGTCTGGCGTCCAGCCCTCGATGGGGACCTGCGCGGCCGGCGCCGGCTGGCGGCAGAGGTAGCCGCAGTACGTGGTGCGCTGGAGCGTCTCATCGGGGATCCCGTACCCGCGCACGTCCACCAGGTCGCGGCTGCCGTAGACGGCCACTCGGTCGTAGACATCCTGGAGGGTCTGTGCCACGTCCTGCTCGGCCCACGCGCGCCGCACCGCGGCCGGGTCGTCGACGACGTCGCGGAGTCCCAGGACGATCCGGGTGGCCGGCGACGAGCGGCGCAGCGCGTCGAACACCGGCAGCAGCTCGCCCTTCATTCCCTGCGGCGCGTGGTCCACCAGGAACACGTCGGGCTCGAAGCGGCGGGCCACGTCGGCCATGATCGCGGTCCGCGCGCGGCGGACGACCGAGAACGGGAGCTGCGGGTTGCGCGCGGTGTACTCGTCGACACCGGTCTTCACCACGGGGGGCAGCGGCACGAGGGTCAGGTTCCGTGGCAGGTGGAACCGTGTCGCGACCGGCGAGCCGCTCAGCAGCACCACCTGCAGCCCGGCGACGTGCTCCAGCAGGTCCTCCGCGATGAGCACGTTGCGCCGCAGGTGCCCGAGGCCGTACGTGTCGTGCGAGTACAGGAGAAGACGCTGCATGCCGGGTCGCGTGTTCATGCCACTCGCTCCAGTCGGTGGGACGGCCGGACGGGCCGCGAAGGACGGGTGAAGGATGTGCCGATGCGGTCGCGGATCCAGGCCACTTCCCGGGCGTACCCCTCGGCGAACGTGACGCGCGGCCGGAAGCCGAGCAGGTCGCGCGCGCGGGACAGGTCGGCCTCCGTGTGGCGGACGTCGCCCCGTGCCACGGCGCTGTGCTCCGCCCGGACCGGCCGGCCGACCAGCTCCTCGAGGAGCGCGACGGCCTCCAGCAGCGTGACGCGGGATCCGCCGCCGACGTTGACCGCGAGCCCGGCCACGGGAGCCGACGCAGCGAGCACGGTGGCCTCGACAATGTCGTCGACGTACGTGAAGTCGCGGCTCTGGTGACCGTCGCCCAGGATCTGCAGGGGCTGTCCGCGCAGGGCGGCCTCGGCGAACCGGCGCATGGCCAGGTCGGGGCGCTGGTCCGGTCCGTAGACCGTGAAGTAGCGAAGCGCGACCGACTCGATCCGC
>JAJYDP010000023.1 GCA_021777365.1 Chloroflexota bacterium
GACCCGGAGGCGCAGCAGGCGCTGGAACCGAAGGTGGCGGCGATGGGTTTCGACGCGCTGGTCCCGCACTGGCACCAGCGCGTCGTCCTGGACTGACGGCGCGCCCGGCGGGACGGCACGTCCTGCAGGAGGGCACGCCCTGCAGGAGGGCACGCCCTGCGGGATCGCGCGCCCTGCAGGTCGTCGTAATAGTTATGGTTGACATAACCTTGCTGGGGATGATAATAGCTACCAGCTTCTGAATCGTTCCCACGGGACCATGCAATCACTCACCGAGCCGGCCGCAAGCACCGGCCCCCAGACCGACACCACCGGCGACCTCGACGCCGCCGTCAGCGAGCTGCTCTCCCTGATGGCGCGGGAGCGCGCCACGCACCTTCCACGCTGGTGTCGCCAGGACATCAGCATGACCTCGCTGCACGTGCTCATGGCGCTGGAGGCCAGCGGGCCCCTCGCCATGAGTCGTCTCGCGGAGATGCTCGAAGTCGCCGTCTCCAACGCGACCGGGATCGTCTCCCGCATGGAGGAGCGGGGCCTCGTCCGTCGCACGCACGACGAGGCGGACCGCCGCGTCGTGTTCGTCACCGTCACCGATCACGGGCGCCAGGTGCTCGAGGACCGCGAGTTCATGCGGGCCGAGCAACTGCGCCAGGTGCTCGCCGAGATGAGCGTGCCCCGCCGCGCGGCACTGGTGTCCGCCATGCGCGAGTTCCTCGCCACGGCCCAGCGCCTTCGCGAGGAGGGCCGGCTGGTCGACGACTGCCCGGCCCCGATGCCCCCGCAAGCCACGGCCAGATCCACCGGCGCCTGACCGGCGCCCGCAGCGTCCCACCCCTTCCAGCCCAGGAGGCCACCCGCCATGGAAGCCCTGCCGGTGATGTCCGGCTCCACCACGCACCCCGCCATCGAGGTGAACCAGCGAGCACGGTTCGAGATCCTCTTCGCCGTGCTGCTGGGCCTCTTCCTCAGCGCGCTCGACCAGACCATCGTGGGTCCGGTCCTGCCCACCATCGTCACCGACCTGCGCGGTGCCGACCTCTACACGTGGGTCGTGACCGCCTACCTGCTCACCAGCACGGTGACCATCCCCGTCTACGGCAAGCTGTCCGACCTGTACGGGCGGCGGCCCATGCTGATGGCGGGCATCGTGCTCTTCCTGGCGGGCTCGGCCCTGTCCGGCCTCAGCCAGTCCATGTGGCAGCTCATCGCGTTCCGCGCCGTCCAGGGCCTGGGCGCCGGCGCGCTGTTCCCCATCTCGCTGGCCGTGATCGGTGACCTCTTCACCCCGGCCGAGCGCGGCAAGTACCAGGGCCTCTTCGGCGCCGTGTTCGGGATCGCCTTCCTGGTCGGCCCCTTCCTGGGCGGTTTCCTGACCGACAACGTCAGCTGGCACTGGGTCTTCTACGTCAACGTGCCGGTCGGCCTCGTCTCCCTCTACCTGATCTGGCACCTGCTCCCGACCGTCAAGCGCGAGGGCAGCCGCTTCAACCTGGACGTGCCGGGCGTGGTGACCCTGACCCTCGCGATCGTCCCGGTGCTGATCGCGCTCACCCTCGCGGAGAACGGCGACTGGACGGCGCCAGGCGTGGTGGGCGGTTTCCTCATGGGGATCGTCTTCCTGGTCGCGTTCGTGCTCGCCGAACGCCGCGCGGAGGATCCCGTGATCCCGCTCGGCCTCTTCCGAAACCGGACGTTCACGGTCTCGGCGATCGCCACCTTCCTGGCGACCTTCGGGTTCGCCACCGCGATCATCTTCCTGCCGCTCTGGTTCCAGGTCGTGCAGAACGCCAGCTCCACGGCCTCCGGCTACGATCTCTTCCCGTTCCTCTTCGGGCTGATCGCCAGCTCGGTCGTCTCAGGCCAGGTGGTGAGCCGCACCGGCCACTACAAGTGGCTGCTGGTCGCCTCGATGGCGATCCTCGCGGTCGGCCTCGCGCTCTTCGTCAACCTTCGCGCGGACACGCCCGACACCTCGCTCTGGCTGTGGATGGCCGTGGCCGGCATCGGGGTGGGCCCGATGATGGCGATCTTCACCCTGATCGTCCAGAACGCGGTCCCCTTCAGCCTCCTCGGCACGGCCACCAGCGACCTGACCCTGGTACGCCAGATCGGCACGTCGGTGGGCCTGACGGTCGCCTTCACGCTGTTCGAGAACAACCTGACCTGGGGCCTGCTGCGCACCCAGATCGTGGCGGCCGGCGCGCCGGCGGTCTACGTCCCGACCACCACCCCTGCCGGCTTCAACATCGGCCAGGACCTCACCTCGGTGGGCGGCAGCAGCGCCACGCAATTCCTGACGCAGATCCCGGCGCAGCTCCAGCCGATCTTCCTGGACGGTTTCCACCAGGCGTTCTCGATCGCGCTCGGCAACTCCATGTGGATCGGCGCGGTGGCCGCGGTCATCGCCTGCGGCGCCTCACTCCTGCTCCACGAGCTCCCGCTGCGCGCCACGCACCCTGCCGAGGAAGCGGCCGCGACGCTGGTCCCGGTGCCGGTCGAGGCGGCCGACTGATCGATCAGCGCCAGAGCATCCGCCAGACGCCCGCCCTGGCGAGCGCCCGGCCCACGATCCGGTTCTTCGCCCGACGGGCGATCCGGTGGGGGTTGCCGGACGCCAGCGTCGACACGTCGTTGGCAAGCCGCGCCGTGCGGTAGAGCGTGGAGACGAGGCCGCGGCGCCTCACGGCAGCGCCTCTTCGAGGAACGCCGACGCGTCGCGCACCAGGTCCGCCCGCTCCATCTCCTCGCCCTCGATGAGCGCCAGGAGACGGCGGGCGGACGCCGGGTGCTCCAACCCGATCGCGAGGCCCACGCTCAGCCAGTAGTCGGCCGTCTCGAGCGCGTGCGGCCGGACCTCGTCCGGCAGCTCGGCGAGGACCTCGGCCATCGCATCCGCGAGGGCCCGGCCGTACCGGCTCCAACCATCGTCACTGCTCGCCACGACGCACCTCCGCGGCGCGGGCGGCCCGTGGGCATCGCCGCGGGCGCGGTGATGATCCAGGAAGTCCCGGGCCGACCCGGTCGGGGGCGATTCTCGCGCCGGGACGCGCGGGACCCCGGCCGTGCGTTCCACCGCGCGGGACGCGCGACCACCCAGCCTGCGTTCAGCCCCGCGGCGCTACGCGGCCACCTCGCCCCGCGCCGCCTCCCTGAGCACCGCGGGCGCGGCTACTCCTCGTCGTGGACGATCAGGACCGGGATCGGGCTCCGGGCGGCCACCTGCGCCGAGACGGACCCGAGCAGCACGCTCTGGATCCGGCCCAGGCCGCGCGTGCCCATGACCACCAGGTCGTACTGGCCGGAGGCGGCCGCGTCCAGGATCGCCGTGGCGGGATGCGCGCCGGCCAGCGCCTCGCGTGCCACCGCGGGCCCGCCGGCCTCCCGCACCGCCGCCTCCTCCGAGTCGAGAATGGCGTGCGCATGCTGGATGGCGGCCTCGAGCTGCTCGGAGTACTCGGGCTCTCCCTCGAAGCTGGGCGGCTGGTGGTACACGGTGAGGAGCGTGAGCGTCGCCCCCTGTTCGCGGGCGCACTCCGCCGCGGTCAGCGCGGCCCGACGCCCGTGATGGCTCCCGTCCACTGCAACGAGGATCCGCTTGAACACGTGCGCCTCCCTGTTGCTCTCGGCCCCTCGACGATCCCCACAGGGTACGCGAACGCGCGCCGCTGTCGAGGGCTGCGCCGCATCAGCCGAGGAACGCGGTGACCGCCAGCAGCGCGTAGATGACGAGCTGCCCGGCGATGGCCCAGCGCAGGATCCGGATCCCCTCGATCCCCAGGTCGCCCCGGCGGTGGCTCCGGACCGCGCCGACGTAGAGCGTGCCGAAGATCGCCAGCAGGGCGAGCGCGAAGGCCGCGACGGCCAGCAGCGCGGTCACGTTCATGGCACGTCCCCTCTCCTCGTCAGTAGACCGCCAGGTGCGCCATGATCACGATGATCGCGACCTGCAGGGCGGCCTGAACCCCCGCCAGGCGGATGTTGCGCATGTTGAGGCGGGCGATCTTCGTCGTGTCCGGCTGGCGCTTGGCGAGCTCGATGAAGATCCGCAGCCCGTTCGGCATGAAGATCCCGAATCCCTGCACGGTGAGGATCAGCACCACGACCCCGGCGGCAAGGATCCAGGGGGAGCCGAGGTCGAACTTGCCCTCCGCCTGCGAGAGGTAGATCCCCGACGTCACGGCCACGGCCGCCAGCGACGGCAGGATGAAGAAGGTGGTGGGCGTGAGCCGCTTGGCCACCTCCACCCGGGTGGGCACGTCGAGGAGCGTCATGACCCGGGTCATCACCAGGCCCATGAAGAGGTCGAACCCCGTCCAGGTCCCCCCGCAGATCACGTGCACGAAGGTGAGGAGGTAGAGGCTCTTCACCGCCAGGGCGGCGATCAGCGCGAGGGGCGGCAGGACGCCGATCGCGAAGCTCCAGCGCAGCAGGCGGGCCGTGTAGGGCGGCAGGCCGGAGGCCGCGTCCCGCGCCGGCACCCCCGGTCGGGCGACCGCCTCGGGAACGGCCGTCATGGGGCGACCGGCCGCAGGGGCAGGCGGACGGTGGCGGCGGGCGCGGGACGCATGCGCATGTGGCCTCCGGGGACGCGGATTGCCGGCTCAGCGTATCGGTCGACCCGGCATCTCCGCAAGGGGTGGCGCGGCGAGCTCCATCCCGGGCGCGTCGTCCGGTCGGGCCACGAACCCCAGTCGCTCGTAGAAGGGTCGCTTGCCCCGCGCACAGAAGAGCTGGGTGTCCATGATGTCCTGCTCCCGGCACTCGGCCGCGAGCCGTCGGACGATCTCGCTCCCGATGCCGCGGTGGCGGTACCCGGGATCCACGACGACGTCGGCCAGCAGCGCATGCAGGACGCCGTCCCCGACGATCCTCCCGATCCCCACCAGCCGCCCGTCGTCGTAGGCGGCCACGGCGTACCAGGATCTCGCGAGTGCCGCGGCGGCTCTCGCCGCGGTCAGGCGCCCCTCGGGATCCCAGCCGGTCGTCGCGAAGAGGCGCGCGAATGCGCCGGCCTCCGGCACGCTCGAGCGGTACTCGATGCCGGCACTGTCGTCGCCCATGAGCGTCCCCTCCCTGCGCGAACCGGCGTGGGCGCGTCGCGCGGCGCGATGCATCAGGCGTCCGGAGATGGCGCGCCGCCGCGCACCTCGAACCGCACGCCGTGCATGTCGGCCGCGCGCCCCTCCGCGCCCTCCACGACGAGCCCGATCGTGGCGAGTGTCGGTATTCCGCGGTCGAGCGGGGCGCCACCGGGTTGCGCCGCTGCGCCACGGGCGACCAGTGCCGGGGCACCGCCGCCGAGATGCGCCGCCGGGCCACGGACGGCCGGCGCCAGTCGCACGAGATGGGGCCCGATCGTCGCGTCGCGTGCCCCGCGCCCGGCGAGGGAGGGACGGAAGCGGAGTCCCGTGGCCCGCAGGTACTGCCGGGTCAGCCGTGAGAGATCGGCGAGGGCGACGCCGAGCTCGAGCCGCTCCAGCCGGACCGGGCCGCCGATCGGATGGATCTCCCCGGCCCTGGCGGTGCGCTCCGCCGCGGTCCACTCCGCCGAGTCCGGGGCGTGCTCGATGAGGAACGGCGGCTCGAGCGGCCCCAGATCCCCCGGGGCTGCGAGCCGCCACCGGACCACCCGGCCGTCCGGCCGGTGGCGTTCCCCCGGCAGGGGCGGCCCGAGGTCGGAACCCTGGCCACGCAGCCGAGCGGCATCGGCGTCGAGGGAGTCGCTCGCGATCGCCCACGTCGCGAGCGACCACGCGGCAGGCCCGTCGGCGTCGAGGGCGGCGAGCGTCGGCCGGCCGATCCACGACCGCTCGGCGAGCGCGCGGTCGAAGACGCCGATCAACTCGATGAAGGCGTCGCCCAGCCAGACCAGCCGGTTGAACGTGCCCTGCGTCTCGTGTCGACCGCCCTCGGCGGCACGCAGGCCGAGCTCCGCCTCGATCTCCGCGGCGGCGCGGTCCGGGTCCGCCACGGCGACGACCAGGTGATCGATCCCCAGGAGCATGCCAGCGCGCCTTCGGTCACATACGAGCGGGTCCAGGACAGCCCGGCCAGGCGTCGTCACTATAGCAACGCCGGCTCCACGCACCGGGGCTATCCTGCTCGCCATGCTGACGGGTGCGCCGGGCCCGCAGGTGCCGCTGCGGCTGTTGCTCCGCCGCGCGACCGGCCCGGCATGAGCGGCGCCGACAACCTCTCCGAGCGTCGGTGGCGCCTGCTGGCGGCGACGGCCGCCGGCGCGTTCATCGCCCCCTTCGACGGAAGCGTGGTCGCGATCGCGCTGCCCCGCATGGGTCCCGCGCTCCACCTCAGCTTCGTCGGGGGGCTGTGGGTCCAGATCAGCTACCTGCTCGTCCTGACGGCGGCTCTCATTCCCGCGGGGCGCATCGCCGACACGGTCGGCGGGCTTCGCCTGTACCGCATCGGCCTCGTCGCCTTCGCGGTCGCGTCGGCCGCCTCGGGAGCAGCGCCCTCGACGGCGTGGCTGCTGGCGGCGCGCTCGGTCCAGGGTCTGGGGGCGGCACTGCTGTCGGCGACGTCGACGGCGCTGGTCACCGAGGCCTTCCCGGAGTCCGAGCGCGGGAAGGCGCTGGGCCTCAACGTCACTGCTGTCTACCTGGGCCTCGCCCTGGGTCCGGCGCTGGGCGGCCTGCTCACCCAGCAGGTGGGCTGGCGGTCCGTCTTCTACGTCAACGTTCCGGTCGCGGCGGTGAGCCTTGCCCTGAGCTGGGGCCTGGTCAGCGCGCGCCATGCCGGGCGCCGGCACCGGCGCGCCGCGCTCGACCTGCCCGGACTGGTGCTCCTGGTCGGCGCGCTGGCCGCCGGGATCGTGGGGGTGAGCCTGGCCCCGGTGTGGGGCTGGACGGCGCCGCCGTCCATCGTGCTCATGCTGGGTGGCGCCGCGGGCGTCATCGTGCTGGTGGCCTGGGAGTCCGCGCGCCCGGAGCCGATCCTCGACGTGGGCCTGTTCCGGCGCAGCCGGCTCTTCGCCACGGCCAACCTGGCCGCCCTCGCGAACTACATGGCGTTCGCCGCCGTCACCGTGCTCACCTCCGTCTTCCTGGAGGTCGTCAGCGGTCGCAGCCCCGAACAGGCCGGGATCCTGCTGGTCGCCGCGCCGATCGCCATGGTGGCCCTCTCCGGGCTGGCGGGGCGAGCCTCCGACGCATTCGGCTCCCGCTGGCTCTCGAGCGGAGGGATGGCGGTCATCGCGCTCGGGCTGGTCATGCTGGCCCGACTCCCCGCCGACCCGGCGATGTCCGAGCTGATCGGCGCGCTCCTGGTGGTCGGGATCGGCATGGCGGCCTTCAGCTCGCCCAACACCTCGGCGGTGATGGGCTCGGTGCCGCGCGCGCAGCTGGGAGTCGCATCCGGCACGCTGGGCACGATGCGCTTCCTCGGCCAGACCCTGTCGATCGGCTTCCTCGGTGCCCTGGCCACGTCGCAACTGGGTGCCGGCGGGCAGGCGGTGCTGTTCACGGGCCACGCCGGGAGCGCCGCGGCCGCGGCGGCCTACATCTCGGGGTACCACCTGGCGATGCTGGCCGGGGCGGCCATCGCGATCGTGGGCGCCATGGCCTCGCTGACCCGGCCGGGCCACGGAGACGCCGCGATCGCGGCCTGATCGCGCGGCGGTCACCAGGCGCCCGGGCGCTTCGGCTCTTGCGCGTTCGCGCTGGCGGCGAATGATCGTGGCGCGACGCCGACGTGCGCGGGGAACCCGGCCGGCGCTTCGCGGCCGGGACCGGAAGGTGGGACGAGACCCGTGGATGCGCCCGTGCGAGCGATCTGCGACGGTTGCAGGCACCTGCAGCCGGCGGCGGGAGCGCATCGCCCGGCCACCCGGATCTGCATCGCCTACCCGCGGGGGATCCCTCCCGACATCCAGGAAGGGCGCGCGGACCACCGTCGGCCGTACCCGGGCGACCACGGTCTCCGGTTCGACCCGCGCACGCCACGTGACGCGGAGTACGCGGAGCGGCTCTTCGGGCCGGTCGGGGGTTCCTGATCGGCCGTCGTCGCGGTCCCGGGGCCGTTGACGACCACGACGCGCGAGAAGACGGCGGGGAACTGGCGCGCCCGGCAGGATTCGAACCCGCGACCTAGTGGTCCGAAGCCACTCGCTCTATCCACTGAGCTACAGGCGCGCTGCGCGCCGATGGTAGCAGGCGGAAGCCGGGCCGGGCCAATCGCGTGCGTGCCGACGCCGCGCTCGTCGACCCCTCAGCGATCGCTCGGACGACGCCCCACGATCCACCAGCCGACGGGGAAGACCGCCGCGGCCAGGGCGAACTTCAGCGCATCCCCCGCCAGGAACGGGTAGAGCCCCTGCTGCAGCGCCGTGCCGGCGGAGACGCCGGTCGCGGCCGCCAGCCACGGAAGGCCGACCGCGTACACGAGCACGTTCCCGAGGAGCATCGCGGCCAGCGCACCGGCGTACCGGCGATCCCAGCCGAGCTCGGCCAGGCGGCCCACCGCGGCGGCGGCGAGCAGGAACCCGACCAGGTAGCCGCCCGTGGCCCCGAGCACGAGGTGGCCGTCCTGTCGCGCGACGATGTGGTCGATCCCAGAGGCGCCCCCGGCGTAGATGGGGAGCACGAACCCGAGGAGCAGGTACAGGCCCACCGACGCGATCCCCCGGCGGAACCCGAGGGCGGTGGCGGTCACCAGGACGCCGAACGTCTGGCCGGTGACCGGCACGGGTGAGCCGGGGACCCGCACCACGATCTGCGCCGAGACCGCCAGCACGAGCACCCCCAGCAGCACGAGCGCCACGTGGTGCTGGCGGACCGAGGTGCGTTCACCGATGCGGATGGGCAGGATGAAGTCGCCGAGCGTGATGCCCCGCTCGTAGGGAGGGACTCGGAGCATGCGGGGTTGGGCGAACATGGCCGAAGCCTACCAGACGAACCGGACGGCGGACGGAAGGACGTCGAAGCGCAGCGGATCGCGGCCCAGCAGCTCGCCGTCGGCCTGGAGGAAGAGCGGGCCGCCCTCGTCGAGCGCGCGAACGGTGAGGGAGCGGGTGCGCCGCGTCGTGACCGCTGGGCTCCGCAGGTGGTCACCGGTGCGGATCCGCCAGGAGAAGGTCAGTGTCTCGTAGCGGCTGATCGCCCCGATCGTCACCACGTCGAAGTACCCGTCCCCGGGGTCGGCGCCGGGTGCCACGAGCATGCCGCCTCCCTCGTACGGCCCCAGCGCGACCTCGACCGACTCCACGCGGACCTCGTCCCTGGTGCCGTCGTCCCAGCCGAGCTCGACCAGCCGGTCCCGCCAGTCCACGATCGTCACCAGGCCCGCGACCGTGTAGAGATATGCGCCCAGACGCCCCGGGAACCTCGACACCCGTTCCGCCACGAACGTGCTGAACCCGGTCCCTGCCGCGTTGGCGAAGAAACGCGAGGCCGGCTCGCTGGCGGTGGCTCCCAGCGTCCGTCCCGCCACCGTGGGGGTCGTGCGGTACCGCACCTCGCCGATGTCGACGTGGTGGATGGCGCCCGGGTCGCCGTCGAGCGCCGCCGCCATCCGGTCGACCAGCGTCGCCGGTTCCGTGGCCAGCCCGATCCCGCGGGCGTAGTCGCTCCCCCGGCCCGCCGGCACCAGCCCGACCAGCGGGCGATCCGCCGGCGCACGGCTCGCGGCCATCAGCCCGTTGACCACCTCGTGGAGCGTGCCGTCGCCGCCCACCGCCACCACGAGCCGCGCACCCTCCCCCACCGCGCGCGCGGCGAGCTCCGTCGCCTCTCCGGCACGCGAGGTGAGCTCGACCGTGTGCTCGAGGCCCCGGGCGGCCAGCGCGGCGGCGACGGGCGGCCACCGTCGGCCGAACGCCCCGCGACCAGCGCCCGCGTGCGCGATGAAGCGGACCGCCGGCCCCCGGTCGATCCGCCGCTTCGTGCCTGCCGGCCCGGTCACGCGGCACTCCGGATCGTGCCCGTCCTCGGATCCATCGCCCTGTCGCCACGCGGCTCCGCCATGCTGCTCACCGACGTCCCCATGCTCATTCGACCCGCACCGCTCGCGCGACCTCGACCCGGGCGGCGATGCGCGCCGGGTAGAGGGCGGCGAGCATCGACCCGCCGATCCCCAGGACCAGCGCCACGAGCACCGCGCCCACGGACACCTCGATCGCGGCCGACGGTCCGGTCGTGCCCCCGAGGAACAGCACCGCGGCCGCAGCCACGACACCGCCGACGATCCCCAGCAACGCGCCGGCCAGGCCCAGGATCCCCGCCTCCACCACCACGAAGCGCCACGCCTGCCGCCGGGTGAGCCCGGCGGCACGGAGCAGCCCCAGCTCGCCCACCCGCTGCCGGACGTCCATCGCGAGGACGTCGACGATGCAGAAGGCGGCCACCACCACGGCGGCCACCGCGAGCAGGTCAAGGAGCCCGAAGGTCCGGTCGAGCGCGCCCGTCACGGCGCCTCCGATCGCGGACGGCTGCACCACCGACATGGCGTACGGTGTCGCGGCCGTCTCCAGGCGCGCCGTGAGCCCGGACGCCGCGCCGGGGATCGCCCGCACCAGGAAGAGCGACGCGCCGGCGATCCCGAGCGAGCGCACCGCGTCCGTCGCCGAGACGATCACCGATTCGCCTGCCGTCCCCGGGATCCCGTGGGCGACGATCCCCGCCACCCGCAGCCGCGCCTCCCCCTGCGCGGTCCGGAGCTCGAGCAGGTCGCCGGTCCGCAGCCCGAAGCGGTCGGCCACCGACTGCGGGACCAGCGCGGCGCCGCCCGCCTGCAGCGCCGCGAACGCCGCGGCGCGATCGCCGCCCTCGACGGTCAGGGCACCCAGCGCCTCGTACGCCGCCGGGTCCACGGCCATGGCCGACGCCAGCCGGCCCGCGATGGCCACGTCGAAGAGCCGCACCGGCGTCACCGAGGCCACCCCCGCGACCCCGGCGAGATCACTGCCGAAGTCGACGGGGACGGGCGAGATCGCCACCACGGCGGCGTCGGCGGGCGCCACGTCGCCGATCCAGGCCTCGCCCGCCCGCCGCGTCCCCTGCGCCACTCCGGCCAGGGCGACCACCAGGCCGAGCCCCACGCCGAGCGCCGCCAGGGAGACGGCGATGCGCCCCGGGTCGTGCGCGAGGGCGCCGCGAGCGAGCCGCAGTTCCGGACGGAGCAGCCGGCGGACGGGGAGCGTCACCACCGAGACCAGCCATCCCGCCAGCCGCAGGACGAGCGGAGAGACCAGGCCGGCGGTCAGCAGCAGCACCAGGACGGCCAGGACGCCGCCCAGGCCCGCGACCGGCGCCGGGATCGCCGTGCCATGCGTGGACCCTGCTCCCGAGCCGGCGAGCACCGGTGCCCCGCCGGCCCACCCGCCCGCCGCCAGCGCCGCCACGCCGACCACGGCCGCCACCGCGCCGGCGACGGCGATCCCCCGGATGCGGGGCACGGGCGCCGCCAGCGCCGGGCCCCGGCGCACCGCCTCGACCGGCGACACACGCCCGGCACGCCACGCGGGCTCGAGTGCAGCCACGAGCGTGACCAGCACGCCCAGGAGGACTCCCACGATGAGCGCACCGGGATCCAGCACGCCGATCGCGACGGGCGCGCCGGTCAGGGAGCCGACCGCCGAGGCGAGGATCACCGCCACGCCCGCTCCGGCGATCGTCCCAAGCACCGTGCCGGCGAGTCCCAGCCACCAGGCCTCCTCGAGCACCATGCGGTGGACCTGTCCCCGGGTGGCGCCCGCGGCCCTCAGCAGCCCCACCTCGCGCGTGCGCTCGCCGACCGACATCGCGAGCGCGTCGGAGACGAGCAGGGCGCCCACGAACAGGACGATCGCGGCCACCACAAGCAGGCCGGAACCCACGTCACGCGTCGCCCCGCCCAGCGCCGCGGCGGCGTCGGCCGCCGTCGAGAGGATGTAGGGCTGGCTCGTCAGCCGGGTCCCCAGCCGGGTCTCCACCTGCGCGACGCCGACGGCCGGGTCCACCCGGACCTCGACCAGGTCGGCGGCACCCGGGTCCAGGCCGAACAGCGAGCGGGCCGCGCCGATCGTCGTGTAGACCAGCTGACCCCCGTTCGCCAGGGCGGGCCCCGCGTCGGACAGCAGGCCACGGACGGTGACGGTCGCCTCGCCGCCGGCACCGACGAGCGAGAGCCGGGAGCCGACCGAGAGCCCGTGCGCCCGGGCCCAGCCGAGCGGCACCAGCGCCCCGACGGCGTCCGAGGACGCCAGGAACGCGCCGGAAGCCAGCGTCTCGTCGTGCAGCGCCCGATCGGCGGCCGGGTCCACGCCCACCACCGTGACCGCGCCCAGGGTCGTCGTGCCCACGGTCGCGAAGGTCGGACGGCGCACCTGCGGCGACGTCTCGAGGACCCCCGGCGTCCCCGCGATCGTGCCGACCGTCCCGGCCGAGAGCGTCCCCTCCCCGAAGGCGCGGACGGTGAGGTCCGCCCGGCCGGAGAGTGCCGCAGCGTACCCAGCCGCGCCGTCCGCGACGGCCGCGTCCACCGACAGCGCCGCGACCACGAGCGCGACGCCGACCGCGATGCCGGCGATCGTGAGAACGGTGCGCAGCGGGCGTCGGCGCAGCCATCGCCAGCCCATGCCCCGCGCTCCGCGCATCGGCGTCTACTGCCCCAGCTGGGCGAGTCGCTCGATCAGGGGCCGGGCCGGGTGCTCCGCGCGTCGGCCCAGCCGGATCTCCTCGAGCACCCGCCCGTCGCGCAGGAAGAGGACCCGGTCGGCGAAGGCGCCGGCCTGGGCGTCGTGGGTCACCAGCACCACGGTCTGGCCCCGCTCCGCGCAGGAGCGGAACAGGTACTGCATGATCTCGAGCCCGGTGGCGTAGTCCAGGTTGCCCGTCGGCTCGTCGGCGAAGAGGATCGCCGGGCGGCCCGCGATGGCGCGCGCGATGGCCACCCGCTGCTGCTCGCCGAAGGCCAGCTCGTCGGGCCGGCGGTCCGCCTTGGCGGCGAGGTCCACCAGGGCCAGCGCCTCGTCGACCCGCGCGGCGGTCTGCCCGTCGCGTGGATCCCGCCCCGCGAGGAGGAACGGCAGCGCCACGTTCTCCCGCGCCGACAGCAGCGGGACGAGGTTGAAGGCCTGGAAGACGAACCCCGTCCTGTCCCGGCGCAGCTTCGTCGCCGCGTCGTCGTCGAGCGACGAGATGGTCACCCCGTCCAGGACCACCTCGCCCGCCGTGGGCCGATCGAGCCCGCCCAGCAACTGGAGGAGGGTGGTCTTGCCGCTGCCGGAGGGGCCCATGAGCGCAACGAACTCGCCGGGCTGCACGGCCAGGGAGACCCCCTGCAGGGCCCGCACCTCGCCGTCGCCCGCACGGTACGTGCGGGCCAGGTCGCGGGCCTCGAGGATGGGCGGCATTGCGGCAGTGTACCGGGGCGCGACGCGGGCGCGGAGAGCGTCGGGACGGCCGGTCAGTTGCCCGGGACCGTGCCCAGCATCCCGCCGATCAGCGTCTGGACCAGGCCCGGGGCCGGCGCGTCGTCGAGGATCCGCTGGTCGGTCGGGCCGGCAGGCGCGGCCGAGGGCGGCGTCGGGGTGGGCGCGACCGGCGTTGCCGTCGGTGCGGGGGTCGGCGCCTCGGTCGGCGTCTCGAGCGTCGGCGACGGCGTCGCGGTCGGGCTGGCCGTCGGCGTCGGGGTCGGCTGCGCGGTCGGGGCGGGCGTCGGTCGGGCGGTCGCAGCGGGTGCCGGTCGCTGCGCGGGCACCTCGGTCGGGCGCGGCGTCGGCGCCTGGACCGGCTCCGTGGTCGGGCGCGGCGTCGGGCGCGGGGTCGGCGTCGGGGTCGCCGCGGCCTTCGTCTCCTTGAACAGGACGCAGTACATCATCACGCCGTCGGTGCCCTTGTAGGCCCCGACGCCCATCGAGTCCCACAGGGCGCCCAGGATGTTCGACCGGTGCTCCGGCGAGTTCATGAACATCTGCTGGATGTAGGCGGTCGCCTGGTCGTCCGCCGCGTTGTCCCAGCCGATGTTCTCGCCGGCCAGCACGTACTGCACGCCCCGCTGGTCCATGTAGTAGAAGACCCGCTCCGTGGTCGATGCGAACCCGGGGCCCGGCGGGATGTCGTGCGAGAAGTACCCCCGGACCGACATGTCCTGAGCCCGCCACCGCGCGATGCTCGCGAGCTGGCTGTCCCAGCGGAGCGGGGCCAGCCCGGCGGAGGCGCGGGCCTGGTTGGTCAGCGTGAAGAGCAGCGTCTCGTCCGGGCTGCTGAAGGTCCCGGGGTCCCACGCCCGCACCACCGATGCGGCGGGTCCGGCGAACGCCCAGCCGACCACGGTGACGGTGAGCAGGAGCGCGGAGGCGAACCGCACGAGGCGGCTGCGCGACGGGATCAAGCTGGTCTGGCCTCCGAGCGGGAACCACTGGCGTGGCGCTGCAGGGAGGCTATGCCGGCAGCCGCGGGTTCCCCATCGCCCGGTCGTCCGGGTCCGGCGGCATCCGTGGGTACCAGCGCGCGGGTCGCGGTGCGGAACGCGCGCCGGCTCGCGCGGACGGTCGGCCCGGAGGGCTCGCCTGGACGCCGGCCGCTCGCTCCACGGCGGCGGGGCCGGCTGCGGCACGCGAGATCCGCCCGGAGGCTTCGCCCGGACACAGCCCGTTTGGGGTACACTCCGCGCGCCCGCCTCCGCTCGACGGCGCGGCTTGTGCGTCGCCGTCGGTTGCGACGGCGCCCCGTGGTGGCCTTAGCTCAATCGGCAGAGCATCGGATTGTGGATCCGATGGTTAGGGGTTCAAGTCCCCTAGGCCACCCCACTTCCTCGATCATCACACCGCAGCGGTCTGTGTGCCGTTCGGCTACGGGCTGCGCATCGTGCAAACCGGGGCCGAATGCCCGTCGGCGGCGCCCGCAGGGTCATGGGGTGAGCATCTTGGACTCGCGCAGCGAGGTCAGGGGGCGGCGCTGAACGACCAGAGCAGCTCGAGTGCCGAGGTCCACTCCGGGTGATCACAGCGCGGCACGTAGGTGCCGGGTGGTCCGTTCAGGTCGCCGGTCACGGCGCCCGCCCCACCCGGCAGCGTGATCCGCACGCGCAGCTCCCCGGGAGCACCGCCGCACCAGTTGGACCAGTTGAAGGCGAGGTTGGCCGCGCCCGTCGCGCCAGGCGGCAACGTCACCGGCGGTCCGGGCGTTGCGGCCGGCGATGCCGCGACCGTCGGCAGCACCGAGCCATCGGCTGCGAGGAGCTCGATGGACATCGGATTGCCGGCCAGCGTGCAGGGCGCACTCCCGACGTTCGTGAACGAAAGGTCTGCTTGCGCGGTGCCCGTCCCGCCCCCCATCCGCCCGCCGTGCACCCGGAGCTGGGCCGCGTCGCAGGGACCGGCCGTCGTCGCGCTCACCGGCGACTCGGCGGTCGCCACCCAGACCTTCCCCGGCCCCGGCGCATCGGGCGGGCCGTTGCCGGAGCCGACGACGACCAGGCCGCCGGGCACGACGAAGGCGCGCTCGAACCAGCGGTCGACGTAGGCGATGTCGCCCTGCTCCGCCGGCGTCGTGCCGGTCGCCCCCGAAGCGGCGAGCGGCGCCCACGTCGTGCCGTCGGTCGAGGACCACCACGTGGCGACCTGCCCTGTGGTCGTGCCGATCGCGACCATGTGCGTCCCGTCGTCCACGATGTAGGAGGAGGGCAAAGTCGGCTGGTTCGGCGCCGGTGACGGGAGCCCGTTGTCGCTTCGTGCGATGGGAGTCCACGTGCGGCCATCGCGCGACGCCCAGGCAGCTCCGTCCTTGCCGCCGGTCGCCGCGCCGACCGCCACCATGCCGTCGCCGCCGACGAAGATCCCCGACACGTAGGCCCCGCCAGCCGCCCCCCGCTGGAGCGTTGCCTTGGTCCAGGAGCGCCCGTCGGCCGACCACCAGATTGCCGCGTCCACCGGCACGGTGCTGGCCGGGCCGCCGGTCACGCTGACCTGCTGCGTGCCGGTGCCGCCGCCGATCACGTATCCGGGCCCGGCGGCGCGGACGGTGAAGAAGTGGGCGTCCGCGAAGTTCGCGCCGAGCGGCAGTCGCTCCCAGGAGGAACCATCGGCCGACATCCAGATGACGGGGGCACCCGAACCCGTCTCGCCGACTGCGACGACACCCGAAGCGCCCGCCGCAATGCTCTGGATGGTCGCGCCCGACAGCGCGGAGACGTTCGACGCCTTCGTCCAGGTGAAGCCATCCCCCGAGGTCCAGACCATCTGCGGCACGCGGCCGCACGTCTGGCCCGCGCCCTGCCCGGAGCACACCGGCTCGCCGTCCTGGCCCCAGGCGACGAGCTCCGACGGCGTGGAGAGCAGGTTGAGGACGCCGGATCCCGCGAACGTTGCCCCGCCCTGCACGAGTGTCGCCCAGTGCAGGCCGTCCGGCGAACGCCAGACGACGGTCTGGTCGGCGGACCCGACCTGGACCTGCCCGATGGCGTAGAGCTCCCCGCCGAACGCGACGATGCCGTCCGCACCCATCGGGCTCGGGAAGTCGCTTGGAGCCGACCACTGGAGGCCGGACCAGGGGCCGGGGACGGGCGCGAGGACGGTCACGGCAGTCGGGGATGGGGCGACCGGCGAGGCAGGGGGGACGACGGCCGGCGCGCTCGTCGGTGCCGACGGGGTCGCGGTGGACGCCGGCCCGACCGCCGCGCGGTGCAGACCCAGGAGGACGATCGCGGCGGCGGCGAGCACGACCACGGCGGCCACCGCGCCGGCCGCGGCGGCGAGCTGCGCGAACCGCGGCGAGCGGCGCTGGAGGGGGAACTCGTCGGGGACGGCGGAGACGCGTGCGCGGAGCCCGGACGGCAGCGGACGCGCGTCCCGCTCGAGAGCCGCCTTGATCTGGCGCTCGAGGCGCTGGTCGTTCATCGGGAACCTCCGGCGCTCGCGCGCTCGGCCTCGTCGAGCACCGAGCGCATGCGGCGCAGCGCGTAGTGGAGGCGGGACTTCACCGTGCCCTCGCGCGTGCCCGTGCGGGCCGCGATCTCGGCCGGCGTGAGATCGGCGATGTAGCGCAGGACCACGGCGATGCGGTGGTCGGCATCGAGCGCGGCGAGCGCCCGGTTGAGGACGTCCTCG
>JAJYDP010000024.1:0-2377 GCA_021777365.1 Chloroflexota bacterium
GCCGATCGTGCCGCGGTGGTCCCGGACCCCGGCGGCGGCCGTCGCGAGGCCCAGCCCGAAGCCTGGTCCGGTTGCGTTCGGGCCGCGCCGGAACGGCTCGAAGAGGTGCTCGCGCACGGCGTCCGGAAGGCCCGGGCCGTGGTCGAGCACCTCGACGACCAGCACGCCGCCGTGTGCCGGGCCGGCCTCGTCGCGAGGGCCGGCCGGCGCCAGGTCCGTACCGGCGTCGTCGACGTCGGCCAGGAGATCCACCTGCGACCCAACGGGGCTGTAGAGGATGGCGTTTGTGAGCAGGTTGCTGATCGCCTGCTCGACCCGCACCCTGTCGACCTCGACCTCCCGCTCGCACGCGCGCTGAACGACGGCCACCTGCCGCTGCGTGGCGATGGCCGCCGTTCGTGCCACGACCGACTCCACGAGCTCGTCGACCCGCACCGGGCGGCGCACGAGCGCCCGCCCGTCGGCCTCCGCCGTCGAGAGCTCGAGCAGAGCCGTGGCGAAGTCGCCGAGCCGGACCGCGTCGGCATGGGCGGCGACGATCGCGTCCCGCAGCGCCCCCGCGTCCGCGTTCGGGCGGTCGGCAAGCTCCAGCTCTGCCTGGAGCGCGGCCAGCGGACTGCGCAGGTCATGCGATGCCGCCGCAACGAACGTGCGCTGCTGGCGGACGCCACGCTCGAGGCGATCGAGCATGCCGTTGAGGGTGTGGGCGAGCCGGCCGAGCTCGTCATTGGTCGCGGGCTCGGGGAGCCGCCGGTCGAGATCGGCCGCCCCGATCGCCGCCGCCTCCAGGGTGAGCGCCGCGACCGGCCGGAGCGCGCGGCCGGCGATCCACCAGCCGCCAAGCAGCGAGAGCATCCCGGCGCCCAGCCCCACGACCAGCAGCACGAGGGCCAGGCTGGCCTGTGCGCGCTGGATCGGCAGCAGGCTGCTGCCCGCCGCCACCACGCCCCCGCCCGGCGCGCTCACGGCGCGCAGCAGGTACGTGACCCCGGCCTGCCGGACTTCCCGGGCGGTGCCCGCCGCCGGCATGGGGAGCCCGGCAGGTGCGTCGGTGGTGGCGTCCACCAGGTGCCCGGTCCCATCGACGATCACGGTGAAGACGCCGGGCGCCGTCGCGTTGCTCTGCTGGAGCCCGACCTGGCCCGCGTTCTCGAGCGAGGTCGCCACGTCGGCCGCGCGGGTCTGGAGGGTCTGGTCGAGCGAGGTCCGCAGCATCGCGCCGAGCTGCCACCAGACGACGAACCCGGCAAGCGCCAGGGTCACCCCGATCGCGCCCGCGTAGCTGAGGGTCAGGCGGGTGCGGATGGTCACGCCGCTCCGTGCCCGGACGGGGCGGACGGCGGTGCCGGCGTCGACCGCGGCGGCTTCGACGGCGTCGACCGCGGCGGCTGCGCGGCCACGGGCGTGCGGAGCACGTAGCCGACGCCCCGGACGGTGTCCAGCGGGGGGCTCAGCGGGTGCTCCTGGAGGCGCACCCGAAGCGCCCGGATGTACACGTCGACGATGTTCGACGTCCCCTCGTAGGCCCAGTCCCAGACCCGCTCGATGATCGTCGTGCGAGAGACCACCTCGTCGGGGTGGTGCATCAGGAAATCGAGGAGGGCGAACTGGCGCGACGAGAGTGGCACGTCGCTACCCGCGACCGTCACCCGGTGGGCCGCCGGGTCGAGCTCGAGCGCGCCAACCGTCAGCACGGTGGGTCGTTCGCTGGGCCCGCGCCGTGCCAGGGCACGCAGCCGTGCCAGCAGCTCGACGAACGCGAACGGCTTCACGAGGTAGTCGTCGGCCCCCACGTCCAGCCCGCGCACCCGGTCCTCGACCGCATCGCGGGCGGTCAGCATCAGCACCGGCGTCCAGTTGCCGGCCGCGCGCAGCTCGGCGCAGAACGCGAAGCCATCGCCATCGGGCAGCATGACGTCGAGGATGAGGGCGTCGTACGCGCCCTCGGTGGCGTGCCAGCGGGCGTCCTCGATCGTCGCCGCGGCGTCCACCGCGTGGCCGTCGCCCCGCAGACCGCGCTGCAGCAGGCCGCTCAGCCGTACGTCGTCCTCGAGGAGCAGGAGCTTCAACGGCGGCCCCTGGTCACGACGCCGGCGGCCGGCCGCCGGCGGCTGGTGGTGCTGGTCTGGTCCATCGTGTGCTCATTGTGGGGGCACAGGATGAACGTTCGATGAATCCTGGGCATGGCGGGATTCACGGTCGCCTCATGGAGCATCTGGCAGGTTCGTCACAGCGATCGGGCAGCGGGCTCGATCCTCGAACAGGAGCCATCACCATGATGCTCGCACGTCTGCGCGGCGCTGCCATCGGCGCAATGGCCGTGCTTCTCCTGAGTGGGGCAGGGGTTGCCTTCGCCAACTCCCCCACCCCGACCCAG
>JAJYDP010000024.1:2387-17030 GCA_021777365.1 Chloroflexota bacterium
GTCGACCGCCACCGGCCAGCAGGTCGATGTCCAGCAAGGCGACCAGACCGCTCCGGATGCGGCCGGCACGGCAGCCGAGGTGGCCGGGGCCGAGGCACCCGAGACGGCGGCCAGCGGCGCTGCCGAGGCGGCCGGGACCGAGACCGACGGTCCGGGCGGGCACGCGGATGCCGCCGGAACCAACGTCGACTACCAGTTCCAGGGCGAGCAGTGAGGGTTCGCTTCCGGTAGACCGTCGGCGCGACGGTCCGGCATCCCGGTGGGGCGATCGGTGGCACGGCCGGTCGCCCCACCCCACGTTTGGGCCGGCGCCCCCCCGCGCTGGATTCACCGGCCCTTCATGTCGGCGCTGCCAGAGTCATCCCAGCGCGTGTGGGTGGACCAGCCGCGCGATCCAGAGGGCGGGAGCTCTCGGATGCCAGTCAACGGATGAGCCCGAGGCAAGTCTCAGATGAAGTGGAAAGCGGTCGCCGTTGTCGCGCTGCTCGCGGTCGGAATGGGGACGACCGGGTTCGTCATCATCTCGCCCGGCGGCCCCGGCACGGTCCAGTACCTGACCTCGACGGTCACCCGAACGACGGTCGCTGCGCAGGTCGCTGCGAGCGGCTCGATCCGCTGGGCGGCGACCTACGATCTCGCCTTCGGCGCGAGCCCGGTCCTGGAGACCGGCGTTCCTGCATCTGCCGGATCTGGAGCCACGACCTGGTTGGTCGAGAGCGTCGCCGTCAAACCGGGCGACCGGGTGCCCAAGGGCGCCATCCTGGCCACCGCCGACACGGCCGCTGCGTCCGCATCGCTGCAGCTGGCGAAGGCTGGCCTGGCAGTGGCGCAGGCCCGGATGGCCGTCGACAAGGCGGGTCCGAGCGCCGCCGATCGGGCGTCCGCCTATGACGCGATCCTGCAGGCGCAGCAGCAGCTCGGCCTCGCGAAGCAAAGCCAGGCCGACACGGCACGCCAGAGCGCCCTGAGGTTGGCCCAGACCCAGGCCGCCCTTCAGGCGGCACAGGCCAGGCTCACCACGGACCAATCCGCCGGGCCGCCTACGGCGACGCTGCAGGCCGATCAGGCGGCCATCACCCAGGCGCAGCAGCAACTCGCCATGTTGACCCTCCAGAACCAGGCCTCGGACAGCCAGGCCTCAGCGCTCGCGCAGCAGAACGCCCTCAAGCTGAGCCAGGCGCAGCAGGCCCTTCAGGCGGCACAGACCAAGCTCGCCGCCGATCAGGCCGCCGGTCCGCCCGCGGCGACCATCCAGGCCGATCAGGCGGCCATCACCCAGGCGCAGCAGCAGCTCGACACACTGACGGTCACCAACCGCTCGTCGAGCGACCAGGCAGCCGGTCAGATCGCCGCGGCCAGCCTGTCACTGGCCGTCGCGCAGCACGGGTACGCCTCTAGGATCGTTGGCGCGACGACGTCCGTGCTCGCTGCTGACACCGCCGCCGTCGTGAGCGCCCGGGAGTCCATCCGTCAGGCCCAGCTCAGCCTCGACGGCGCCACCCTGCGCAGCCCGGTCGATGGCGTGGTGGTCGCGGTCAATATCGTCGCCGGCGCCGCGGCACCCACGGCGGCAGACGTGGTGGTTGCCCAGAACTCGTGGCAGGTCGCCGGGACGGTCACCGAGACCGACCTGCCCTCGCTGCGGGTCGGCCAGGCTGCCAGCGTCTCGATCACGGCCCTCGGGTCCACCGCAACCGGCACGCTTGTCTCGATCGGGCTGGCGGGCACGGTTTCCGGGTCATCTGGCGTGGTGTCCTACCCGATCGTCATCGCGCTCGGTTCTCCACCCGCCGGCACCGCCGCGGGAATGAGCGCCCAGATCTCGGTTACCACGGCGCAGGCCCAGGGCGTGCTCGCCGTGCCAGCAGTCGCGCTCGGCGGGGGACCTGGCCAGTACAGCGTCCGCGTGCTCGACGCGGCCGGCCAGCCACACGACCGATCGGTGCAGGTCGGGCTCGTTACCTCCACGCTGGCCGAGATCAAGTCCGGCCTGACCAAGGGGGAGCTCGTCGTCACCGGGACGGTCGCCCCCCAGACCGGCACCAGCAGCTCCGGTGGCGGGCTGCCGGGGCTGCTCCCGGCAGGCGGTGGTGGCGGTGGCGGCGGTGGGGGTGGGGGCCAGCAATGAGCGCGCCCCTCATCGTGGTCGAGGGCCTCAGCCGGACCTACCGGACCGGCCGGATCGACATCGCGGCCCTTCGCCACATCGACCTCGTCGTGCGGGCCGGCGAGTTCGTGGCGATCGCAGGGCCGTCGGGGTCGGGCAAGACAACCCTGATGAACATCCTCGGGTGCCTGGACCGGCCGACGAGCGGCCGCTACGTCCTGGCGGGCACCGCCGTCGCCGATCTCGACGACGACGAGCTCGCCGGGCTGCGCAGCCGCGAGATCGGGTTCATCTTCCAGTCGTACAACCTGCTGCCGCGGATGTCCGCCCTCGACAACGTGGCCGCGCCGCTCCTCTACCAGGGTGTCGGACGCCGTGATCGCGAGGCCCGCGCCAGGGCCGCCCTCGAACGTTTGGGGCTTGGCGATCGCCTGAACCACGAGCCGACCGAGCTATCCGGCGGCGAGCAGCAGCGGGTCGCGATCGCCCGGGCGCTGGTCACCGAGCCCGCGATCCTTCTGGCGGACGAACCGACCGGCAACCTCGACAGCGCGAGCGGTGCCGAAGTGATGGATCTGCTCCACGAGCTGCACCGCAGCGGGCGAACGATCGTGCTGATCACCCACGACGCCGACCTCGCACAGGCGGTGGAGCGCCAGGTCCACGTTCGTGACGGGCGGCTGGTCGCATGAAGTCGCTTGAGCTGGTCCGACTTGCCCTGTCCCGCCTTCGCTCCGGCCGGCTGCGCGCCGCCCTGACGATGCTCGGGGTGATCATCGGCGTCGCCTCGGTCGTCGCGCTCGTGTCGGTCGGCGAAGGGACGACGCGCGGGATCACGACTCAGCTCCGCAGCCTCGGCACCAACCTGCTGGTGGTGAACCCGGGCGCCGCGGTCAGCGGACCGAACGCTGGTGAGCCCGGCTCGGCCACCACGCTCACCCTCGACGATGCCATGGCCCTGGCCAGGATCGGTGGCGTGGTCGCCGTGGCCCCGGAACTCGCGACCCAGCAGCCAGTGGTCGCGGGCGCCAAGCACACAACGACCGTGATCATCGGCACGACGTCCGCCCACGCCCAGGTGCGTAACGAGACCATCTGGCAGGGATCCTTTCTGACTCCCGTCACCGATGTCCTGGGCCTCCGCGTGGCCGTCCTCGGGGCAACGACCGCGGCCAATCTCGGGCTCGGCGCCTCCGCGGTCGGCACGGATATTCGCATCGGCGGGATCCCGTTCCGCGTGATCGGCATCCTCCAGGCGAAGGGCGGTTCGAGCCTCCTCAACCAGGACGACCAGGTCCTCGTCCCTGTCGCCGCCGTGCGGTCCGAGTTCGTCGGCGGGACGAGCGTCCGGACGATCGGGGTGAGTGTCGCCTCGGTCAACCGGATGGACGCCGTCGCTGCCGCGATCACCACGACGTTGCGGAGCCGCCACGGGATCTTGTCCGGCCGTCCCGACGACTTCGTGATCTCGAGCCAGGCCCAGCTCCTCGGAGCGGTGTCGTCGGTTTCGACGTTGCTGGCCGTCCTGCTCGCCGGGATCGCCTCGATCTCGCTCGTCGTGGGCGGCATCGGGATCATGAACATCATGCTCGTGTCGGTCCGCGAGCGCACCCGTGAGATCGGGATCCGGAAGGCGATCGGTGCCCGGAGCCGGGACATCCTGTTCCAGTTCCTGATCGAGGCGCTGACCCTTTCGCTCCTGGGCGGCGCGATCGGGATCGGCCTCGGCCTGGTCGTCTCGGCCGCCATCGGCCAGCTGGCCGGTTGGGGCTTCGTGTTCAGTCCCGTCACGCTCCTTGCCGCGGCCGGCTTCAGTGCGGCCGTCGGCGTTGTCTTCGGAGTCTGGCCGGCCCGCCAGGCCGCCCGCCTCGATCCGATCGAGGCCCTTCGCTACGAGTAGGAGGTGCCCTGTGTCCGCATCGACTGAACCCCCGGTTGAAGCCCTCGCCGAACCGATCGCGCCCAGCGGGTCAACTGTCCCCACCCCACCCGCACGCCGCCGGCGCAGCCGGATCGACATCGCGCTGCTCCTGGCCACGATGATCGCGATCGGGGGCGCTGCATTCGGCGCCGGGCGTCTCACCGCGCCCACGGCCGCGGCAAGTGCAGCCCAGGATTGCGGGCCCGGCGGCGGAGGTGGCGGCCAGCCGGGCGCGTCGGGGCAGCCCGAACCGGCCACCCCCGGTGGGAACGCCAACCAGTGAAGACCGGCAGCCCGTTCGCACGCTGCCCCGGCCGCCTGGTGCGCCGCGCGCTGACCCCGCTGCTCTCCGCGCTGGTCCTTGCCGCCTGCGGCGCAGTGCAGGGCCCGACGGCCGCGCCGGGATCCACTCCGTCAGCCGGCCTTTCCTCCGCTCCGCCCGGGGCGACCGGCACCTCCGCCGCCACGTCGGGCCCGGCTGCCGGTTCCACCGCTGCGCTTCCGGGTCCCACGCCGTCAGCCACCCCCGCGGGGCCCTTCCCCGGCGGGCTGCTGATCGCCGACGAGGGCAACGGGCGGCTCATCGTGGTGAACAACGCCAGGCGCATCGTGTGGCGCTTTCCGGTGACAGGGAGCCTCCCGGCAGGCCAGGGGTTCAGCGCCGACGATGCCTTCATCTCCCCCGACGCCCGCACGATCACGGCGAACGAGGAGGACCGGCACGTGGTGGTCCGCATCGACATCGCCACCCGCAAGGTGGTCTGGGAGTACGGCCACTATGACCGGGCAGGGTCTGCGCCGGGCTACCTCAACACCCCGGACGACGCCTATCCACTCGCCAACGGCGATGTGGTCATCGCCGACATCCGCAACTGCCGGGTCATCGAGGTGGCACCCGACAAGCGGATCGTCCGCCAGTGGGGCCGCACCGGGGTGTGCGTCAACCACCCGCCGCGCACGTACTACGCGCCCAACGGGGACACCCCGCTGCCCGATGGCGGGCTGCTCATCACCGAGATGGGCGGCTCCCGGGTGGTGCGCCTCGATGCGGCCGGACGCGTCGTCTTCAACATCCACGTGCCCACCGTCTATCCCTCGGACGCGCAGCTCGATACGCACGGCAACGTGGTGGTGAGTGACTACGCGAACCCGGGCGCGGTCGTCGCGGTCACGCCGACGGGACGCCTGCTGTGGCGCTACGGCCCGCGCTCGGGGTCCGGACGGCTCGACCACCCGAGCCTCGCGATCCCACTCGCCGACGGCACGATCGTGCTCAACGACGACTTCCGCCACCGCGTCCTGCTCCTCGACCCGCGGAGCGGACACATCCTCTGGCAGTACGGTCGGACCGACGTGGCCGGCTCGGGCACCGGGTACCTCTCCACGCCCGACGGCCTGGACCCGCTGCCGGTCGGGGTGGTGCCCGGGACATGAAGCACGCCACACACACGCGACGAGTCGCGCTGGCCGGCGTCGTCGTGCTCGTCCTGGCGGCCTGCGGCGGCGCGCTGGCGGCCCGTTCGAGCGCGACGGTCGGGCAGCGAGCCGTGGCCACGTCGGTGACGCCGTCGGTCCTGGCGCCCTCATCGGGCACCCCGGCCGCCGGCCTCGGCGGCGATATCACTGACCAGCCCGGGGAGACCGAGGACGCCAGCCTGCTGGGTGACCGGCCTACCATCACCTACGTGGGAGACGCGACCTGGCAGCTCCAGCGGCCGTCAACCCCCGACCACCCCACCGAGGCGTACACCGATGCGCCCTCCTACCTGCCGGGGCAGACCCTGCGCCTGGCGGTCAGCACGGACGCCCCGGCCTACACGGTGGCCATCTACCGCCTGGGTGCCACCGTCCAGCCGATGGGTGACTCCACGGTGCAACCCGGCCTCCGCCAGGGCGGACCAGTCGTGGACCCGGGCACGAAGATGGTGCGGGCGCGCTGGCAGTACACATACAGCCAGCCCATTCCGGCGACCTGGCCGAGCGGCGTGTACCTGGCCAAGGTGAGCGGCATCGGCGGCACGCAGAGTTACGCGCCGTTCGTGGTGCGCTCCACCCGCCCGAGTCGGTTCCTGTTCGTCAGCAACACGCTCGACTACGCGGCCTACAACCGCTGGGGCGGCAGCAGCCTCTACTGGACAGGGGTCGGCGATCCGGTACCCGGCGTCCACGAGGCCTTCGCGGTGAGCCTGGACCGGCCCTTCCTCGACGAGGTCGGGGCGGGGCAGGTGCTCATGATGGAAGCGCCCTTCATCGCCTGGCTCGAGGGGCACGGGTACGATGTCACCTACACCACCGACTACGACCTCTCGACCCATCCCGCGGACCAGCCGCTGCCCCGCGCCGTGCTCTTCAGTGGCCACGGCGAGTACTGGGGCGCGCCCCTGCGCGACTGGCTCGACCAGCACGTGCTTCGGCAGGGCGACATGGGCCTCGGGATGTTCGCTGCCGACACCGGCTACTGGCAGGTCAGCCTGTCCGACCCGTCACCGACGGGCCCGCGCACGATCGGGCTGTACAAGGACGCCCTGTTTGATCCGGGCGTGGCGGCGCGGTGCCCGGCCGGTTTCACGCGCCATGCGAACGCGTTTCGCAGCCTGCCCTGCGGCGTGGGCCACCGGGCCGGCAACGAGCCCGAGCAGGCGCTCTTCGGCGTGCAGTACGGCTCGGTGGTGCCGGGGTACTACGCGTACAGGCTCGCCCCGGATGTGCCTGTGGCGCTGCTGGCGGGCACCGGGTTCGCTCCCGGCGACTCGCTCGGCCGCATCGCGGGCGGCGAGGTGGACCGAGTCTTTGCCGGGTTCGCGAGCCTCCCGGGCGACCATCTCTTCGCTTCCACCATGACCATCACACGTGGGGGCGCCACGGTCGCCGCGCAGGCGGTGGTGCGGGCGCTGCCGTCGGGCGGACGGGTCTTCGCGAGCGGGACGTTCTGGTGGGGCTGGGGGCTCGAACCGAGCTTTGCCGCGTCCCATGGCGTCCCGGCCGGGTTCCCCGGGTTGACCACGAACCTGCTGACCTGGCTCGCGGGGGGCTGAGCATGCGCTGCAGCTCATGGTCCACCGCTGCGCAACCGTTCGCCCGGTTCTCCAGCGCTCGCGACGTCCCGACTCGTGCTTCCAGTTCCCCCCATGCCGACGCGATGGGGCTCTCAGGGAGGATGTGACATGTTCGGCCTCTTCACCCGGCACCTCGCAGCCATCACGGTCGGGGCATTGCTGATCGTCGCACTGTTGCCCTCGGGAGTCCTCGCGACGAACGCCGTGGCCCCCACCATCACGAGCGCCAGCAGCACGACGTTCACGGTGGGTGCGGCGGGCACCTTCAGCGTCACCACCACCGGGACGCCGACCCCCTCACTCAGCCAGTCGGGCAACCTCCCCGCCGGGGTGACGTTCCACGACAACGGCACCGGCACGGCTACCCTGGCGGGCACCCCGGCCGCCTCGACCAACGGGACCTACCCGATCCAGATCACCGCCGCGAACGGGACGCTCCCGAACGCCGTCCAGAACTTCACGCTCACGGTCAACCCGGGCGCCAACCACCTGTACTTCGCCACCCAGCCGGGCGGCGGGGCGGCCGGCGCCACCTGGACCCAGCAGCCGGTGGTGGAGGTCCTCAACGCCTACAACGTGGTGGTCAGCACCGACAACTCCACGTCCGTCTCCCTTGCGATCGGGACCAACCCGGCGGGGGGCACGCTCTCCTGCACGGGCGGCACGAGCCTGCGCGTGACGAACGGCGTGGCCTCCTTCTACGGCTGCTCGATCAACCTCGCCTCGGCCAATCCCTACACCTTGAGCGCCACCAGCAGCGCGGGCTACACCGCCGCCACCAGCAGCGCGTTCTACGTGGGGGGCAGCCGGCTCGCGCCGGTCTCGCTCACCGACGCCATCGTCCCAGGGGTGAACCGCGGAACGTCGGGCTTCGGCATCCGGAGTCTCGTCGTCGCCCGCGACAGCTACGTCACGGTGCTCGTGCAGACGGATCCCAGTCTTGCCGGCTCGCTGGTTCAGATCTGGGTCGAGTCGAAGACGAGCGGCTGGCATTCGCTGACCTTGCGGCGGGTGGCTGCGGACGGCACGGTCCACTACTTCGCCCGGGTCAACGGCTGGACCGCGTACTGGGTCAAGTTCCCGGGCAACAGCACGTACGCTGCTGCGGCGAGCCACGGGCGGATCGCCACGAACCCGAGCTGACGTCTCCCGATCTCGTGATCCTGAGTCCAAGTACCACCCGATGGCAGGCACACCCGATCTGACCGGGGCGTTCGCGCGCCGCCGCGGCGGCGCGTCGCGGCGTGGGCTTGCCATCGCGCGCGCCGGCTGGCGACCCTCTGTTGGCGTGGCGATCGGCGCTGCCCTGATCGTCGGACTGCGCCAGACCGGCGCGCTTGCAGGGTCCGACACCGCCCTCGAGGTGATGGGCTTCGATCCGGATCGCGCGCGGCTGATCACTGGCTTGACTGCCGGAGGGCTCAGCGCCGCCGCCGTCGCGCTCGTGATGGGCCGACGCCTCGGCTCGATCGTCGTGGTGTACCTCGGCCTCGCCCTGGTGTTCGGGCGGGCGTTCCTGGACGAGACGGCCAACGCCGTCGCGACCCCCGGCCCTGACGGGTTCCGGCCGCTCGGGTGGCTGGCCACCGTCGTCACCCTGGTCGCGGCCGGTCTCGTCAGCGGCTGGACGCTTGCCACGCTCGCCTTGGAGGTCCGCCGCTGGCTGCTGGCGGGCTGGCGTCTCCTGGCGGACCTGCGGACAGGAGCCTCGGGGCTGGAAAGGAGGATCGATCGACGCCGACTGCTCCGGACGCTGGCGCCGATCTTGGCGGTGGTCGTGGTGGCGGGCTCGATCCCCACCTTCAGTGACATGCTCAACTACACGCCCGACGTGGCCATGACGCGGGATGCCATCCTGCAGGCCCCGCCGCTGGTCGGCAGCGCTTCGGGGTCCGGGCCTCTGGTATCGGGTCCCGGCATTGCGAGCGGCAGCGGCCCCGGGAGCGACCCCGGTGCAGGGGCCCCGGGCGCGCCGGCGGGGTCCCCCGTCGCGGTCGGCTCGCCCGGGGCAGGCAGCTCGCCCGTCACCGGTGGCAGCTCGGGGACCGGCGGTATGTCGGCGTCCACCCCGGCCCCAGGGGGCCACGGCGGGACTCCCCGGGCCGGCACCGTGACTCCCGGAGTGCTGGCGTCCACCGAGCCCTGGCGGGTCTCCGTCCCGACGGGTCAGGGGCGTATTGTCAGCTTCACGCTCCCCTCGCCCTGGACCGAACGTTCCCGCCTCTCGACCGTCTGGATCTACCTCCCACCCGGCTACGGGGGCGCAGGGCACCGGTACCCGGTCATCTACACAGTCCCCTGGGACCTGACCCACTGGGCGATGGGCATCCACGTCATCGGGCTGCTCGACCAGGCGATCGCCAGCGGCGAGCTGCCGCCCTCCATCGTGGCCTTCGTGGATCTCGCGGGTGGCCCGTTCCCCAACAGCGAATGTGCCGACTCGTACGACGGCCGCGAACACGCGGATACGTACGTCTCGGCCACCGTGGTCCGCGCGGTGGACAGCCGCTTCCGCACCATCGCGGATCCGCGTGCCCGGACCATCGCCGGCTTCTCGCAAGGTGGGTTCTGTGCCGCCAACCTGCTGCTGCGCCACCCGGACGTGTTCCGCCAGGCGGTGATCTTCTCGGGCTATTTCGTGGCGGGGCTGCGCAGCGGCGAAACGGTCAACGCCTGGATGCCCTTCGGGCGGGTGCCGGCGCTGATCGCGGCGAACTCCCCGCTGCAGACCGCCGGTCGCCTGCCGCCAGCGGTCCGCAGCCAGCTCTTCGTGGTGCTTTCCGCGCAGCCGAACACCGGCGTCTTCGGCCAGCAGGCCTCCCAGTTCGCGAGCGTGCTCACGCGCGGCGGCTATCCCGCCGATTTCCTCTGGAACCAGTTCGGGCACGCCTGGAAGGCGGTGCGCCTGGAGTTCATCCCCGCCCTGCACGCCGTGGCCGAGCGTGAAGTCGAGACTGGGGTCCTCGGATGAACGCGCGAGCCCCCCGCCAGATCGCGAGCCTCCTGCCCCGCGCGGTGGTGGCGGTGGGTGCGTTCGTGGCGCTCTCGGATGCCTTCGCCTTCGGGCAGGCGAGCCTCTCCAGCGTCCAGCAGCTCCTCCCCTTCGACACCCCGAGCGCGGATCGCCTGGTGGCCGCCCTCAGCGCGCTCGCGCTCGCGGCGCTGACGCTCGGCCTGGTGCGCGGCAAGCGACTCGCGTGGTGGCTGGCGATCCTGGTGCTTGCGGCCGGCGTGCCGGTCCAGCTCCTCGCGCTGGGCCATACCGCGGGCGGGGTGGTGGCCGCCATCGCCCTGGCCCTCCTTACCCTCGACCGACGCCGCTACGGGGTTCGCTCTGCGCGAACCTGGAGCTGGACGGCCTGGGTGCTGCTGGGTATGGGGGCGCTGCTGGCCACGCTCGAGACGCTCCTGCTGGTCCTGCACGATCCGGCCGACACGCTGCCGAGTGGGCTCCCGGACCTGACCGACCTGGCCAGCGTGGCGGGGGCCCTGAGCCGCTGGCTCGCGTTCGGCGACCTCTCCGCGCCGCCCTCCGGGCCACGTACCGCCCTGGTCCTCGCGCTTGCCGTCACCGCACGACTCTCGGTGGCGCTGGCGCTGCTCGCGATGCTCCGCCCGGTGGGGGACGACGTCCCGTCTCCCGAGCTGCGGGCGCGGGTGCGCGGCTTGGCCCAGCGCTACGGGCACGGCGCGCTGCTCCCCTTCCAGCTCTCCGACGACAAGCGGTGGTTCAGCCCTGCGGACCGTGACGGGTTCGTCGCCTACGGCCGCGATGGCCGCGTGGCGGTGGCGGTGGGAGAGCCGGTCGCGAGCGAACCGGATTGCTGGCCCACCTTCGCCGCGTTCGTCGACTGGTGCCGCCAGCACGACTGGGTGCCGGTGGTGTACCAGGCCTCGGAGGAGAGCCTCGCACGGCTCGGGCGGCTCGGCTTCCAGGCGTCGCCCATCGGGCGGGAGGCGATCGCGGACCTGGCGACGTTCACCCTTTCGGGCTCACGGAGAGCGAACCTGCGCCACACGATCACGCGGGCCAGGCGGGGCGGCCTGACGCTCGCCTGGTACCCGAAGGGGCTGGGGGACGACGCGGAGCAGCTCCTGCCCCGGCTGGCGCAAGTCGACGCCGCGTGGCGCGCGGAGGCCGGCCCCGCCGACATGGGCTTCACCATCGGCCGGTTCTCGGCCGAGGATCTGCGACGGATCCCAGTCGCGGTGGCACTGGACGCGCAGGGCACGCCCACGGCGTTCGTCTCGTTCCGCGCCACCGGCGCCGACCGTGGCTACGTCCTCGACCTGATCCGGCGGGTACCCGGGGGCGTGCCGGGCGCGGTGGAGTTCTGCCTGGCCACCGCCGCGGAACGCTTCCGCGATGCCGGCGCCACCACGCTGTCGCTCGGGCTGGCTCCCTTGAGCGGCCTGGATCCGGCCGGCGAGCGGCTGGAGGAACGGGCCCTGGCCGGGGTGGCACGACTCGTCCGGCCCTTCTACGACGTGGAAGGGCTCGCCTTCTTCAAAGACAAGTTCGCGCCCGGCTGGCAGACGCGCTACGTGGCGGTTCCGTCGCGGGTGCATCTCGTGGGCCTCGCCCTGGCCCTGGCGCGTTTGCACTGGGGCAGTCTCCGCGGCACCACGGCACGCGCATTGGCCGACGCGGTGCGGGTTCAAGCGGTGCGGGCACAGCAGGCCAACCTGGTCCGACGCGGTCGGCACGCCGCCGGCTGCCCGAGGCCCCCGGCGGGATCGCGGCTGTGACCGGCGCGGCGGTAGCTCGGATCCCCGCCGATCACCGGCGGCGGGCAGGTGGCGGGTGCCCGCCAGCAGCGGAGTGGGAGGCGCGTCGGGCGGCGCGTGAGGTGGTCGGCGTCGCGCCGGTCAAGGTCCGTTGCCCCGAGATCGTGGAACGGCTCGCCGTTGGGCAGGATCGCGTGGACGGTCCCGGGGAGTGCGTGACCGACCGCCACGAAGGTCTGGTTGCCGCCTCGCGTGGCCGCCAGGCGGCAGTATCGGGCCCCGAGATGGGTCTTGGTCCGCGAGTCGGAGCGAGCCGAGCTCACCAGCACGCTGCACAGCCAAGGACCGCCCCGGCGGGCTGCGGCGTTGTGCTGGCTGCCGGCACGCTCGGTGCTCACTCGACACTCCCCCGGCCCACGAGGCGAGCTGACGGGCGGAGGCGAAACGGTCATGTCCGACGCTATTTCGGCGAGCAGGGTCTCGGCGGTGGGCTGCGGCCCGCGCAATGGGGCGGCGGGGACCGCCTCAAGCCAGCGAGGCTCGACAAGTTCCCTGCAACGGTTCCCGCGTGGCGCCGCTCATCCGTTGCGTGGAACGTCGTAGGAGGTAGACCCACGGGCGGCTCCAATCCTCGCACTATCGGTGGCACTCGACAGGCGGCTTGGCACGTGCCCTCCGACCAGTCTCCATATGCCCTCGCCCGGGAGCTCGAGTTGATCGCCATCGCGAGCGCGGGCCCACCACCGGCGGACCTCAAGGCAAGGATCATGGCGGCACTCGCTGGCCAGCGCCATGGTCGCAGTCATTCGAGCGCACCAGCGGTGCGGTCTCGGTGAGCCCGGTAGTACTCATGCCGACGACGTTCAGACAGAAGTGCTGGCGTCACCCCGCAACGATTACCGGTCGGCCGCCACTCAGTAGTTGCGTCGGGGTCCGCGACCGACAGGTTCGACGTGAACCGCGCGGTGGTGTAGCCCGTCGCGTTTTCGGACGGCTGGAACTGGGACGGTGAGCCGAACTCATGACAGTCACGGTACCTCAACGCCGAATCGGGGAACCCGCTTCGCTCCTTGCGCGGTCACGGAGCGGCTTGCCGTTCCGCTCGTACTTGTCTGAGCCGGGGGCCATGCGACCGCGCCCCCTCGATCGCGACCGTCAGACCCCGGCCGCAGCCACCGCCTATCCGGAGGATGTGCTCCTCGCCATCGCGGTCGCGGACGGCGAGGAAGAGGCAGTTCGGGCGCTGGTCGAACGAGAGGGCCCGTCGGTGTTCCGCACCTGTTACCGCATCCTTGGCCGGATCGACGAAGCAGAGGACGTCGCCCAGGAGTCGTTTGTCACAGCCTACCAAGCCATCGGCTCGTACCGCGGAGAAGGCCCCTTGGGGGCCTGGCTGGCGCGCATTGCAAGCCGACGCGCGATTCAGCGGCTCCAGCAACGGCCGAACGAGGAGCGGCTTGAGGGTGTGGGCGAGGGGGTGGCTCGGGTGAGCGTACTCGAAGACCCGCTCCACCGGGCGCGTCACCTGGTCGTGCGGTTCCTGCCCTGCACGACGAAGGGGCGTCTGCCGCAGCGCCCGGCGCTGGTGCGTGCCTACCTGCGCTTCCCGCCCGCGTGGTGGCTGCTGGGCGGCCAGACGCTGTACGTCGGAGAGCGGCCGTGAACGTCCGCGGCGTGACCGGATCCGGGCGGGGTCTGCGGCGCCACCTTGCCGCGCCCCTGGGCGTGGTCGTCAGCGTCGTGGCCCTGTATGTCGCGCTCCGCGGGGTGGACGTGCAGGCCGCGGCCACGCGGCTCCAGCGCGCCGATCCGCTCCCGCTCGTTGCGATCTTCGGGGTCATCGGCATGCAGCTCGTGCTGCGGACGGTCCGCTGGCGCGCCCTGCTCGCCATCGCGCGTCCCGCCACGCCGATCCGCCTGGCCACGCTGCTCCCCATCCTGCTGATCGGGTACCTGGGCAATGCGGTCCTCCCCGCCCGGCTGGGTGAGCCGATCCGGGCGTATCTTGCGGCCCGGGCCGAGCGCCTCGACTCCGGCGTGGTGTTCGGGACAGTGGTGCTCGAGCGCGTGCTGGATACGGCGAGCCTGGCGGTCCTTGCGTTCGGCGCCGCGCTCGTGCTGGGTGCGCCCGCCTGGCTGACCCAGGCCGCCGGCCTCGCCGCCATCGCCGGGGTCGTGGTGGTGGCCGCCCTGCTGACCGGAGGCCTGGGGCTCCTCGGGCGTATCCTGGCGCGCGCAGAGAGCCGCCTGCCGTCGCGGGCGGTCGCCGGTGTCCTGCGCTTCGTCCGGTTCATGGCGGCGGGTGCCGACGCCGCGCAGGAGCGTCCCGCGGCCGGTCTGGCCCTCGCGATCAGCGGCGCGTGCTGGCTCCTGGACGCGACCACGTTCTGGCTCGTGGGTCAATCGCTGGGCATGACGCTTGCGCCTGCCGCCGCCCTGCTGATCGCCGCGGTGACCGTGCTCGGCACGGCGCTCCCCTCGGCGCCCGGGTACCTGGGGACGTTCGAGCTGGCCGCCGCAGGCACGGCGACGGCGTTGGGCGTGCCGGCCTCTCCGGCGTTCTCGCTCGCCGTGCTGGCGCACGTGATGGCCGTCGCGCCGTCGGCGCTTGGCGGTGCAGTCGCGCTGAGCGCGTCGGGGATGGGGATGGCCTCGCTGTCGACCGGGGCTCGTTCCCTGCGGCAGGATCCCGCGGTGGTGCCGGAGTGACGGGATCGTCGCTGCCCGGCGACGCGGGGCCCGAGCTGTCCGTGGTGATGCCGGTCTACAACGAGGGCGACCGGGTCGTGCCGGTCCTGCGGGCGCTGGTGGCCGCCCTGCAGACTCCCCAC